>CAVJCN010000047.1:0-9053 GCA_963647945.1 Absicoccus sp.
GCTCAGAGGCGAGGAACTGAAATCTGCAATCGAAAACGCCATTAAAGAAAAAGATGCGAACCTTGTGGGCCAGATGGCGACTGAGGGCACAACTCCAAGGCATCTTACGGATTTATTGGGCTCCCTTTGCGACCTGACATCGGGCTCCGGGGACAAGGGAACTCCGTTCATCTATATTCAGGGCTACTTCGATAACTACACAGACTAAAAATAAGATACGAGAAACAGGCGGCAGGAGAGAGATCTTTTACCGTCTTTTTATTTGCTCTGCCCCAATAATTGACATAACCGTTTTTATATGAAAAAGAGGCTGCGGTCGGCGGTTATTTTCCGCCGAGCAGGCAGCCCGATTAAAGTAAACTTGAAATTTGTACTATAACTACAAAACTATTTTGATTTTGCGGTGGCGGGGTAACCGTCACCGCTTTGCATCTTGTAATTTAGGGAAATCCTATTTCTTTGAAAGGTATTCATCGATGCTTGCGGCAGCAGTCTTACCTGCGCCCATAGCCTTGATTACCGTTGCTGCGCCTGTTACGGCATCGCCCCCTGCGAAGATGCCTTCGCGATTGGTTGCAGCAGCGTCATCGGTGCCGATTCCGCCTTTCCGGTTAGCTTCCAGCTTTTCGGTGGTGTCCAGGATAAGCGTGTTGAGCTTGGTTCCGATGGACATGATAACCATATCAACAGGAATTTCAAAGTTTGAACCCTCTTTTACGATAGGTTTTCTTCTTCCGGAAGCGTCCGGTTCGCCAAGCTGCATTTCAACACATTCGATGGCTCTTACATTGCCCTTTTCGTCACCGAGAATCTGAACTGGGTTGTTAAGGAGCTTGAAGATGATACCCTCTTCCATAGCGTGGTGTACTTCTTCTGCTCTTGCAGGAAGTTCGTCCATGCTGCGGCGATAGATGATATATACTTCCCTTGCGCCCATTCTCTTTGCACAGCGGGCAGCGTCCATAGCAACATTGCCGCCGCCTACGATGGCGATCTTGTCCGCGTGCATGATAGGGGTGTCGTATTCAGGAAGGTAAGCCTTCATCAGGTTGATACGGGTCAGGTATTCGTTTGCGGAGCAAACGCCGATGAGGTTTTCTCCCGGAATGTGCATAAACGAAGGAAGTCCTGCGCCGGTTCCAATGAATACGGACTCATAGCCTTCTTCTTTCATCAGCTCGTCAACGGTGATCGCACGGCCTACAACTGCGTCCGTGATGAATTTAACGCCCTTAGCTTCTAACTTTGCGACTTCTGCGGCCACGATTTCCTTAGGAAGTCGGAACTGCGGAATACCGTAAACCAGTACGCCGCCTGTCTTGTGAAGCGCTTCGTAAACCGTTACTTCATAGCCCTTGTTGATGAGGTCACCTGCACAGGCAAGTCCCGCAGGGCCTGCACCGATGATGGCAACCTTGTGACCGTTGCCATCTACAGGAGCGATTTCTTCGTCGCCGAAGTTCGCCGCGTGCCAGTCTGCTACGAATCTTTCAAGACGGCCGATGGCAACGGATTCACCCTTGCCGCACTGCACGCATTGTCCCTGGCACTGATTTTCCTGCGGGCAAACACGACCGCAGATCGCAGGCAGGGAGCTGTCCTGGCTGATGATTTCGTAAGCTGCTTCGAAGTCGCCCTCTGCAACCTTTGCAACGAAATCAGGAATCTGGATGTTTACCGGACAACCGGAAACACAAGGTTTTTTGCGGCATCTGAGGCAGCGCATCGCTTCTCTGATCGCCATATCGTCGGTATAACCTGTACATACTTCCAAGAAGTTTTTGTTTCTTATGTCAGGAGCCTGTTCAGGCATAGCATTTTGCTTGTTTACTAAATTAATCATGGTAACGAACACCTCCTGTTAATCTGCATACATGAGCACGGTCTTCCGCTTCCTGATCCTTGTAGTATGCGGATCTTCTGATCAGGTCATCCCAGTCAACCAGTGCGCCGTCAAATTCAGGCCCGTCTACGCATACGAATTTATCCTCGCCGCCGATCATGCATCTGCAGCCGCCGCACATTCCTGTACCGTCGATCATGTAAGCAGTCAGGGATGCAACGGAGTGGATGCCATACTTCTCGGCAATCTGGCAAGTGAACTTCATCATCATAGGAGGCCCTACAGCGATGACTTCATCAAATTTCTCACCGGCCTGGATGAGCTCTTCTAACTTAGCAGTAGTGAAGCCCTTTTCGCCATAGCTGCCGTCATCTGTCATTACATAGAGCTTATCAACCCCTGCACGAAATTCATCCTCAAGGATTACGAGGTCCTTATTCTTGAAACCTTCAATCATGACAGTTTCAATACCGTGGTCGTGCATACCGCATGCGAGTGGGTAAGCAAGAGCGTTACCTGTACCACCGCCAACTACGCAAACTCTCTTGAGCCCGTCCATGTGGGTCGGCTTTCCGAGAGGGCCTACGATGTCAGCGAAGCAGTCGCCAACCTCGAGCTGATCCATCAGCATGGTGGTTCTGCCCACCGCCGCGTAGATCAAATCGATGGTTCCGTCTTTTTCGTTATGTCCTGCCATGGTAAGCGGGATTCTCTCACCAAATTCATCAGTACGAAGAATGATGAACTGACCGGGTCTTGCCTTACGAGCAACCAGCGGCGCATAAATTTTCAGCCAAACCATGTTGTCGTTAAGTCTTCTTTTATAAGTTACTTCAAACCTTTTCATGTAAATCATCCTCCTTTCTATTTCTCAAAGCTGTCCTGACGGTGTTTGAGAGTCTTGTATCTGTCCAGAGCCATTTCCTCGCCCTTTTCAAAGAGCTCTTCTGCTCTTTCAGGGAATTTAAGCTCAAGGGAATTGTAACGAACTTCGCCCATGATGAAGTCTTTGTAGCTTTCGGTCGGAGCCGCGCTGTCGATGGAAAGCGGGTTCTTGCCCTCTGCTGCCAGTGCAGGGTTATATCTGAGCAGATCCCAGTAACCGGAGCGCACTGCCTTCTTCATTTCCAGCATGGACTTGTTCATGCCGGCTTTGATGCCGTGGTTGATACAAGGAGCGTAGGCGATGATGAGGGACGGGCCGTCATAAGCCTCGGCTTCCCGGAGAGCCTTCAGAGTCTGCTCAGGGTTTGCGCCCATAGCAATCTGAGCTACATATACATAGCCGTAAGCCATAGCGATCTGTGCAAGGTCTTTCTTCTTCACGGCTTTACCGGAAGCGGCAAATTTTGCAACTGCGCCCACAGGAGTTGACTTGGAAGCCTGACCGCCGGTGTTGGAGTAAACTTCTGTATCAAATACCATGATATTTACATTTTCCCCGGAAGCAAGGACATGGTCAACGCCGCCGTAGCCGATGTCATAAGCCCAGCCGTCGCCGCCGAAGATCCACATGGAAGGCTTGATGAGCATATCTTTGTTATCAACTACATACTTTGCGTCCGCATTCTTGTCCGCAATCTTTTCCGCCTCTGCAAGGAGGATATTTCCTGTAACCTCTGCCTGTTTTGCATCGTTCATGGAAGCAACCCAAGCCTTTGCAGGGATACCGATGACATCGTAAAGTCTTTCCGCTGCGGATTTCAGCTCGTTTCTTCTTGCGTTCATGGAGGTTGCCATACCGAAACCGAACTCGGCGTTGTCCTCGAACAGGGAGTTAGCCCAAGCAGGGCCCTTGCCTGCCTTGTTTACCGTGTACGGAGTAGACGGTGCCGATGCGCCCCAAATTGAGGAACAGCCCGTTGCGTTGGCGATGAACATTCTGTCGCCGAAGAGCTGAGTGATCAGCTTAGCATACGGAGATTCGCCGCATCCCGGGCAAGCGCCGGAGAATTCCATAAGCGGTGTCTTGAACTGGGAACCCTTGACGGTATTGTCCTTGAACGGAACTTCTTTTTCGTCGATATCTTTGTATAAGTGATCGAATTTAGCCTGCTGAGCGTGCATAAATTCGTCCTCTGCCGGTGCCATGGTGATTGCCTTGTTTCTTGCAGGACAAACCTCTGCGCAGGAGCCGCAGCCCGTGCAGTCCATGAGGGAGAATCCAAGGGTGAACTTGTATTCCTTTGCGCCCTTCATCGCAGCGGTGTCAGCTACGCTCTCTGCCTCGGCATCGGTAAGTACGAACGGTCTTACAACGCCGTGCGGACAAACGTAGGAACACCAGTTACACTGCATACAGTTCTTCATGTTCCAGTGCGGAAGATCTGCGGCAATACCACGCTTTTCAAAGGCTGCGGTACCTGCAGGCATCATGCCGTTTGCTGTGGATAAGAACTTGGATACAGGAACATTGTCTGCTGTAAGGTTTCCCGTAGGAACCAGAATGTCGTTGAGGAACTCGGTATGGAGCTTGTCGCGACCTACCAGTGCAGGAGCAGGAGCATCGTCCGCTACGGTCTTCCAGCTTTCCGGAACTTCAACCTTGTGAACATGAGCGATACCTGCGTCTACTGCGGCGCAGTTCATGTCTACGATGTTCTGGCCTTTTCTGCCGTATGTCTTCTTGATGGCGTCTTTCATGTAACCAACCGCTTCGTCGATCGGAATGATGTTTGCCAGCTTGAAGAATGCAGCCTGAAGGATGGAGTTGGTTCTTCTTGCGCCAAGGCCGATTTCCTTTGCAAGAGAAACGGCATCGCAGGTGTAGAACTGGACGTTGTTATTTGCGATGTATCTCTTAACCTGTCCCGGAAGATGCTCTTCCAACTCTTCGTCGTTCCATACGCAGTTGAGCAGGAAGAATCCGCCCGGTTTAACGTCCTGAACCATCTCATATTTATAAAGGTAAGCGGAGTTGTGGCAAGCAACGAAGTCAGCCTGCTTTACATAATAAGTTGACTTGATTGGCTCGTCACCGAATCTCAGGTGAGAAATCGTTACGCCGCCGGATTTTTTGGAGTCATACTGGAAGTATGCCTGAGCCTTCTTGTCCGTGTGGTCGCCGATGATCTTGACGGAGTTCTTGTTTGCACCAACGGTACCGTCAGCACCAAGACCCCAGAATTTACAAGCCTTTGTGCCCTTAGGAGCAACATCCGGATTTTCGGAACCGTGAATGGAAAGGTTTGTAACATCGTCAAAGATGGAAAGTGTAAATTCTTTCTTAGGTTCATCCGACCAAAGGTTTTCGTATGCAGCAAGAACATCTCCCGGCTGTACATCCTTGGAACCCAGGCCGTATCTGCCGCCGCAGATCAGGCAATCTTCAAATTCAGTGCCTCTGACAGCAGCAACCATGTCGAGGAACAGAGGCTCGCCCAGTCCGCCCGGCTCTTTTGTTCTGTCCAGAACCGCGATTTTCTTAACGGTCTTTGGCATAACCTTGAAGAGGTATTTGTTTGACCAAGGTCTGTAAAGGTGAACTTCGATGATGCCGACCTTCTTGCCCTTTGCGTTGAGGTAGTCGACAACTTCTTCCGCACATTCGCAAACGGAACCCATGGCAACGATGATTTCCGTTGCATCAGGAGCGCCATAGTAATTGAACGGCTTGTAGTCTGTGCCGATTTTTGCATTAACCTTTTCCATGTAAGCATTTACGAGGTCAGGAGTTTCGTTGTAAACAACGTTGCAAGCCTCTCTGTGCTGGAAGAAAGTTTCCGGCTGCTCTGCGGAACCCATGGTGTGCGGGTGATTCGGATGAAGGGCGTTGTCCTTGAATGCCTTGAGTGCATCCCAGTCAACCATTTCCTTCAAATCTTCGTAGTCCCAGGTTTCGATCTTCTGCTGTTCGTGGGAAGTTCTGAAACCGTCGAAGAAGTGGAGCATCGGAAGATGTCCGCCGATTGCCGAAAGATGGGCAACTGCGGCAAGGTCCATGGCCTGCTGTACGGAGTTTGATGCAAGCATCGCAAAACCGGTCTGGCGGCAGCCCATAACATCGGAGTGGTCGCCGAAGATGTTCAGCGCGTGAGTCGCAACGCAGCGAGCCGCAACGTGGAATACCGTCGGAGTCTGTTCGCCGGCTAATTTATACATATTTGGAATCATAAGGAGCAAGCCCTGAGAAGCCGTGAATGTGGAGGTGAGAGCGCCGGCAGCGATTGCGCCGTGAACCGCACCTGCAGCACCTGCTTCAGACTGCATTTCTACGATTTTAACTTTTTCACCAAAGATATTGGTTCTGTCCTGGGAAACCCATTCGTCCATGTTTTCTGCCATAGGTGAGGATGGTGTAATCGGGTAAATTGCAGCAACCTCAGAGAACGCATAAGCAACATGAGCAGCAGCGGCGTTTCCGTCCATAGTTTTTAATTTTCTCATGTTTATTCTCCTTCCTTGATGCCCAAAGCTTCACGCTGCATGAAAATGTATTCCGGAACTTCCATTTCCTTAATTACATTTCTAGGGCATACATATTGACATACATGGCAGTCCTCACAGATTTCAGGGTCGATTACCGTGTGAGTGCCGTCGGCGTAAATTGCCAGGTTCGGGCAGTTGGATTTGCAGTCTTCGCAGAACAGACAGCCTGTGCTGCAAACCTTTGCCTTTGTTTCGCAGTCGTCCTCGGAGGAGCAAGCCACCATTTTCTGTCCCTTGTAAGGAACGATGGTGATCAAATTCTGAGGGCAAGCGTATGTACAATCCTTGCAGCCTACGCATTTGTCAGGGTCAACATAAGCGACGCCGTTAACAACCGTTACAGCCTCGTAGCGGCAAACCGCTGTGCAGGCACCCTGTCCGAGACAGCCTGTTGCGCAAAGTCCTAGGGCCTTGAGGTCTTGTTTTGCCGCTTCTTGGCAGGTCTGGATTCCCATTTCCTTGAGCTTTGCGGAAGTTCTGCCGTCGCCTGCGCATTTTACGAAAGCAACGTTTGACTTCAGCGCTGTCAAGTCGTGGAGCGTATCCACAATGATTTTTTTTCTGCACTTAACCATACAAGCCACGCAGCCTACGCACTTGTCATAGTCGATAACCGCGTGGTTGTCTATGATGCGAACCGCGCCCTCAGGGCAGGCTCTTTCGCACTCGCCGCAAGCGATACAGCCGAAACCGCAGGTTTTTCTGACAAGCTCGTCATCCTCTTCGGTGGAGGAGCAAGGAATAAAGTTCGTAGCGTCCTTAGGGATCATATGAATAAGGTGCTGCGGGCAAACTCCCTCAGCGGCGCAGTCGCCGCATCCGTCGCATTTTTCGGTGTCGATTACGATTTTGCCGTTTTCGAGCTTCATTGCGTTTTGCTTGCAAACCTTGATACAATCACCGATACCACAGCAGCCGCTCTTGCATTCGCCGCGTTTAAAGCCTGCTTCAACTAAAGCTGCGCAGGATTCAAATTCAGCGGCTCTGGCTTTTCCGGCGCTGGCACCGGCGCAAGCCACATAAGCGACCAAATTGTTTTCCCCCTTAGCAGGGGAGACATTGGTTTTCATAAGTTTTTGCCTCCTTTTTTCAAGTTTACTATTACATCTTGAGTCTTTTGTAAGACTGACGCGTTAATCGTTAAAAAATCAACGGGTCATACACATATAATGGTACTCTTTCTTGTATACAAAGTCAATGATTTTGTCGAATGTTCTTGCAAAAAAACGAAGGAAACCGTTGAAAACAAGCGGTTTTTGGTTAGCGCAGGCTAACTCGAAGAATAGGGGAAATCCTGCCCGCTTCTCGCGGTGGAGTTGACTAAAAATTTGCACGAAAAAACCCTCGACGATGCATTTGCCAAGGGTTTCGTGATAACAATTCTATTTTACATATACTTTCGGAAGTCTCTGCCCGAACGCACAGGTGATTTCGTAGTTGATGGTGCCGGTTGCCTTTGCGATGTCGTCTGCAAGGATGGTATTCGTGCCGTCGGTACCCATTACGATAACTTCATCGCCCAGCTTTACATCCGGAACATCCGTAACATCGATCATGCACTGATCCATGCAGATATTACCTGCAATCGGGGCGATCACGCCGTTAACGATAACCTTCGCGTTAGGTGAGTAAGGGCGAGGATAGCCGTCCGCATATCCCAGGGCGATGGTGGCGATTTTGCTCGGCCTCTTGGAGATAAATTTGCGGCCATAGCCAACGGAAAAGTCTGCGGGAACATCTTTCAGGTGAACGATATTCGCCTTGACGGACATAACCGGTTTGATGGAAAGCTCCTTTACATCCACTTCATCTGACGGATAGCAGCCGTAGAGGATGATTCCCGGACGGCAAGCGTCGAAATGAACGGTAGGCAGTTCCATGATAGAAGCGCTGTTTGCAAGAGTTCTGAAAGGAATTTCGATGCCGGCTGCGGTGAGCGCCTCATAGAACTTGTTGAATTTTGCTTCCTGCTGATGGGAATAGGTTTTATCAAAGGCATCCGCCGTGGACATATGCGAGAACATTCCCTTGATTTTGAAATTTTCCAAGGTGGCGATTTTCTTGACATCTTCTATCGCAAAGTCTATATCATCTGCGAGGTAGCCGATCCTGCCCATTCCGGTGTCCACAGCGATGAGAGCGTGTACCGTTTTCCCGGCTTTTTTAGCTTCCGCCGCGAATGCCGCCGCGTTTTCGCTGCTGCAAACCACCGGAGTGATATCGTATTTTACGATGGTGTCTGCGTACATATCCGGAGTGAGGCCCAGCATGATGATTTCTTCCTTTGCACCAGCCTCACGCAGGGTTACGGCTTCTTGCAGGGTTGCGATTGCAAAGGTCTTACAGCCGTTTGCTCTGAGAACTTCGGCAACCTTTACGCTGCCGTGACCGTAAGCGTCTGCCTTGATGACACCGATCATTTCCCTTCCTGCGATTTTATTCTTAATCTGTTTAATGTTGTAATCCAGGTTTGAGAGGTTGATTTCCGCCCAAACCGGTCTTAAAGCTTCCTTATACATTTTACTTACATCTCCTTTTGCCCTTTTGCGCTTCGTTTTCGTTCCAGTGTCTTACGAACAAGCTAATTATAGACCGCCCGCCTCGTAAATTCAAGAGAATTCTTGCGGGTTTCTTTCAGATAATAAAGAAACTCGGAAAAAACTCCGAGCTTCAAAAATTTATAAGTCATAGATTTTTGCTAACGCCGCCGATTTTTCGCAGCAAGAGCAGCAGGAAAGATAATATCAATTTTTTAGTGCGGTAATCGGCACCACATATACCC
>CAVJCN010000048.1:0-8885 GCA_963647945.1 Absicoccus sp.
CAGTATGACTGCTCTCTTCCTCTGCCCACTCTGCCTCTTAGCTGGTGAAGCTGGGCGAGGCCAAATCTTTCACTGTTTTCGATTACCATTACGGTGGCGTTGGGTACATCTATTCCTACCTCTATCACAACGGTGGAAACCAGTACATCGGTTTTCCCTGCGGCGAAAAGCTCCATAGCCTCATCTTTTTCAGCCTGTTTCATATTGCCGTGGACAAAGCCGAATCGCACATCCGGATAGTGAGATGTAAGCTCCTCGTAGATTTCCTCAGCTGAGCGGCAGCTTAGCTTTTCGGACTCTTCTATAAGGGGCGCCACAACATAAGCCTGTCTGCCCTGCTTTACCTGTTCCCGAACAAAGTCGTAAACTTTTCCCCTTGCGCTTTCGTTTCTCGCAAAGGTTCTGATAGGTTTTCTTCCTTTCGGCAGGCTGTCGATTATAGAAATATCCATGTCGCCGTACAGCACCACCGCCAAGGTTCTTGGGATAGGCGTTGCGGTCATGACAAGGATGTCGGGATTGCTTCCCTTTGCCGAAAGCAGCGCCCTTTGGTTGACGCCGAACCTATGCTGTTCGTCTGTGATAACGAGTCCGAGGTTTGCAAAGCGCACTTCCTGTTGTATCAGTGCATGGGTGCCCACCAAAATGTCCGTTTCGCCGGTTCCGAGCTTTTCGAGCACCTCTCTGCGCTCCTTTGCCCTCAAAGAACCGTGGAGCAGCCCTACACTGATCCCGAAGGGCTCAAAATCCCGTTTCAACCCTGCAAAATGCTGTTTTGCCAGTAATTCCGTAGGGGCCATCATCGCCGCCTGAAATCCGCTTTTTACTGCCTTAAACATGGCAAGTTCCGCCACCGCAGTCTTGCCGGAGCCCACATCTCCTTGAACGAGTCTGTTCATGGTTTTGTTCTGCTCCATGTCCTCTTCTATCTGTGCAAAAACTTTTTTCTGGCTGCCAGTAAGGGAAAATTTAAATGAATCTTCAAATTCCTTTACCGAGATTTCCTTCGAGGCTGCCACCGGGTTTCCTGCGTCCTTGCTTCCGTTTTTTATATAGAAAAGTCCGGTTTGCAGGATAAGCAGTTCCTCGAAAATCAACCGGTATTTTGCTTCCAGGAAGTTTTTACCCTCCTTTGGAAAATGGATATTGGCAAGGGCGTGTTCCGGACTGCACAAATTACATTCCTTTACGATCCATTCCGGCAGCCATTCGCAGGCCTCCGCCGCCCCATTGTTTTCCATGATTTCCAGTTGCCATGCACGAAGCTGGTTTTGGCTCAGCCCCTCGGTAAGGGGATAGACGGGTATCAGCCCTCTGATATCCCCCTTGTCCCCGGGCCGGTGGAACTCCGGATGCACCATCTGTCTTACTCCGCCGCGAAGAGTGAGCTTACCGAAGAAAACATACTCGCTTCCTGTCTTGAAATAGTTGGCAAGATATTTTCCATTAAAAAACAGAAGCTGCGCCGTTCCTGTATCATCCTCAATGAGCACCTTAAGCAGTCTTGCCTTGCCGTAGGGGCTCCCCGAAAGCTTTGCGTTTACTACCTTGCCGCTTACCAGCACCTCCGTATCCAAAGGGGCTTCCATGAGGGGCAGAACATTTCTTCTGTCTTCGTATTTTCTTGGAAAAAACCAGAGTAAATCTCCGATCCTTTCAATATTAAGTTTTTTAAGAGCCTCTGCTCTTTTCTTTCCCACGCCCTTAAGACAGGAAATATCATCTTTCAGGTTCATACTCCCTCACTATCTCTATATCCCGCGGCGCTACCCGTTTTGACTTTGTCCCCACAATTTTCAGTATGAGTTTTATACCCTTTCTCGGAAAGAGCCCTTTCATTTCATACTCGATATAGTCCAGTATCTCATTTGTGGTTTCGCTTATGCTGGCACCGAACAATGTAACTATATAAAACTCAATGGTATATTTATCGCCTTTTTCATGTATTTTAATATTTGAAGATATCTCGCCTATTCCGCTTTTTATGCCCTGATTTCCAAGGAGCTTCCCCTTTTCGGATGCGTGGAAAGCCTTTCTGCCGCTTTTAAGCAGGCTCGTCTGTATTATCTGGGCAAATATGTAATCGTCCAGTTTGATCGTTCCCAGATCGTTTTTTCGCTCAATCGCCATTTTTTCCCTCTTTTGCTGATTCCTTTTATTTTGCCGCAGTCTGCGGGATCAGGAAGTTGAACGCATCGTGAAGGACTTCCATTTCCACCCTTCCTGCGTCAACAATTTCACCATCGGTGCAAAGCCTCATGGTACCCTCGTTAGGGGTTATAACGACTTGTTTTGCCTGTGCCGCATAAAGTATCTTTGAAATGTCCGGAAGCTCCATATGGGTGCCCTTCGAGTAATATGGAAACTTCTTAAGAAACTCTGTCCGTTTTACATTATAGATTATGTTTATGTCCATAAGCCCATCGTCTGTTTTTGCCTCAGGTGAGCTCTTTACGCCTCCTCCGCAGAAGCAGCCGTTTGCCACCGCCGTTAAAAGAAGGGGCCCATCGTGTTTTACCTCTCCGTCAATCTCCACCTTCAGATCAGCACCCTTTTTCTTTACCAAAATTGCAAGAACCGCCATCAAATATGCAAGGGAGCCCGAAAGCAGGGGATAGGTCTTAAGGGTTGCGGTCAAGTCCACAACATTACAGTCAAATCCTATATTAAACATATTTGCGCAATATCTTGTCTGCTGTTTGCCGGACAAGATGCCGCTGTATTTTATCGCATCGCTTTTTACGCAGCGGGCATTAAGCTGAGCAGGAATATCAAGGAAATCTCCTCCCTCCGGAAAGTTTCTGCAAAAATCGTTACCGGTGCCGATGGGGATAACTCCTATTGAAATCCTTTCGTTTCCCATTACGCCGTTTAAGACTTCATTCAGCGTTCCGTCACCGCCGCAGGCATATATTCTGGTTTCTCCCCGGGTTTCAGCTGAAATCTGCCTTGCGAGGATCTCAGCATCACCCACCCCGGCAGTTGTGTAAATTTCAACGGGTATTCCGAGTTTTTCTCCCTCCCGGAGGATTTTTTCGGTGAATTTTGCGTTTCCCTTACACTGTCCGGCCTTTGGGTTTACGATAAAAATATTTCTGATATTATTTTGAATTTCCATGATCATTCCTTCTGAAATTATTAAACAAATTGCAGATTCGTGGGGCTTACGCACAAAATCTGCAACTAAATTATAGCTTATTATTATTTTTTTTACAACAGTTTTATTTGCGCTCAATCACCTCGGCTCATTTACTCGGCTCAACCGCTTGGCTCATTCACCTTATCAACTGCCTTATCAGTCACATTATCCTAACGAACTGCATATACTGTCAGGGGTGAAAAAATGGGAAATAACTATAACGGTCATAACAATTGCGGGCCGCGTAAAAAGAAAGGCTTTAAAATATGCAAAGAAACCCGGGATGTGGGCTTTGTGCTTCTGGTTTTCGGCGCAGTTACGCTCTGCGCCTTCTTTCTTCCTCCAAAAGCATGGCTTGTTCTCCTTGGTCTTATACTCATTATTTGCGGAATTTCGCTAATGGGAAAATGATATAAATTTTCCCTCTCTTTCGCTGATGTTTTCGCCATTCTCAATTGCCGTATTGCCGTTTATGATAACATAATCTATGCCTTTAGGTCTTGAAAGCCCTGTGAAGTCCGCCGTATCCAAGATGGTTTCCGGGTCAAATATCGTGATATCTGCGTCACATCCTACTTCTATCCTGCCCTTGCCCTTAAGCTCCAGCCGCTTTGCCGGCTCCAAGGTTATCTTGCGAAGGGCATCTATAAGGGACAGCGCCTTTTCTTCTCTAACATACTTACCTAAAAGCCGCGGAAAAGTTCCTGCCGCTCTGGGATGTCCTGACCCGCCGTTGACAATTCCGTCGCTTGCCACCATGCCGTTTTTGTTTGTGATTGCAGCGGTAATCTCCTCCTCGTTCATCACTGCGGCAACCGCCAGCATATCGGGATATTTTTCTCTGGCTTCTCTGAATATTTCCTCAGTACAATATACATTCTTGAAGGGTTCATCCGTAAGCATTACATCTCCGTAATCCTTGCCCCACTGTTCAAGCCGTCCCTCCTCAAAAACCGTTGAACCTATCTCGGTTGAAAAAGCGTTGTAGGGATAAGTATCGTAATTTAGCCTCGGGTTCTTTTCCATCTCCTTGTTGATGCAGGCGAGAGCTTCTTTCATGCTGCCTGTGGCCGAACAGCTGGAAATGTGGGAAATCTGAAATTTCTGCGGGATCTCACGGGCAAGGCGAATCATCTCTTCAATTGAAAACAGGTCGTCTTTTTTCGTTTCATCGCGAAAATGAGCCGAAACGAGCATATTAGGATGGCTCAAAACCTTTGCCGCGTTCAGCATTTCGTCAAAGGTGATCCCCGGGTCATACTCGATTCCGAAGGAAATGCCGTATGCCCCCTCTGCCAGCTCCCTTTCCATGATTTTCGCAAGTTCGTCCATCTGTGCCTGGGACAGGTGGGCATATCTTCCTACTCCCATATCAGTTCTGTATCGGTTATATCCTGCAAGCATGATGTAGTTTATAGGGCTTCCTCCAAGTTCTTCAATCGTCTGCTTAAATTCCGAAAGACTCTGATACATAACTCCGCAGTTTCCCCCTACCGCCGTAGTGACCCCCATTTCAAGCATCATCTTCGCTATGACAAATTTCTTCCCCTCTTTTCGGAAATTCTCTTCGTGCATATGAATGTCGATAAATCCCGGCGAAACAACCTTGCCTGCCGCATTGATGACTTCCCCGGCTTTCGGATTTTCCCTTCCGATAAAAGCAATTTCCCCGCCTTTTATGCCTATATTTGCCTTTTTCATTTTGTTTTCTGTAAAATCGGGATATGAGCCGTTTATGATTATCTTATCAAGCATTTCCTTCATATTTTTGTCAACCTCTCTATTTCATCTATTGCAGCTCCGCCAAAACGATGTATATTAAAAAATCCGCAAAGGATCACTCTGCGGACTTTACTCACAAATTAAATGGCACGGTTTACTTTATTCGATCTGATGCATCTTGTGCATACATTCGCTTTTCTGACTGTTCCGTTTTCGTCTGCAACTCTTACAGTCTGAATGTTAGCGTTCCATTTTCTTCTTGTATGTCTTACGGAATGGGATACGCTGTTCCCGGATACCTGACCTTTTCCGCAGATTTCGCATTTTCTTGACATTTACCGCACCTCCTTTAGTATATTAAGCATGTCGCATTTATTTTGCATTAGGTTCACACTCGAACACAAGCCATTATAACACATACTCACGCCCGTTTCAAGCAAAATTTTTCCGGTATTATAAATATTTCAGCAAATATTTCAGTAATATTTTTCGGCAAGGCAAAGTCTTCCCTCTGTTCGTGTCTTATTCATATCGATGATTCTCTGGTTGCCGCTGCCTCGGAAAAGAAGGGTCAAATCCCGCTTTTCCAGTATGAATGGGCCGTCTATGAGCAAATCCGTCAGTTCGAGAAGCTCCCCAACAGCCTCGTCGCTCTTTGACATTTCCTGTAATTTTTCATAGGTAAAACCCGTATAGGTCACAATGTTCAAACCGCGTTTTTTGATTTCCCTGGCGAGGTTTGCAAAGGCCTCCGGCTGGCACATGGGCTCTCCGCCGCTGAAGGTAACCCCGTCCAGCAGCGGGTTTTCATCCACCGCCGCGATAATCTTTGTTATCTCGCAGTCGTATCCCCCGTCAAAATCGTGGGTGGCAGGATTGTGACAGCCCTCGCAGCCGTGGGGACAGCCCTGACAAAACACCGTAAACCTAAGTCCCGGCCCGTCTACGATGGATTCCCGTACCACCCCGGCAAGCCTTATTGAATTACAGCTTTTCAAATTCTGTGTTGACATCATGTTTTACTCTGTCCTTTTCCTCCGCCGCTTTTGCGTTGTTCCAGTGATCCATGGTTCCTACAAGATAGCCGGTAATCCTGCGGATCCTCTCGAATCCCATATCACCCTCGCCCTCTTTGCGGTGGCACTGCGGGCATTCGTTGTCGATAATTCCCGTATATCCGCAGCATGGGTCACGGTCAACAGGATGGTTGATGGAGCCGTATCCGATTCCGGATTCTTTCATGCATCTTACTACTTTCTCGAAAGCGTCAAGATTCTTAAGGGGATCTCCGTCAAGTTCGATATACGAAATATGTCCGCCGTTTGTAAGTTCGTGGTAAGGCGCTTCCAATCTGATTTTTTCAAAAGCGTTTATCGGATAATATACAGGAATATGGAAGCTGTTTGTGTAATATTCTCTGTCCGTAACTCCCGGAATAATTCCGTATTTTTCTTTGTCTATTCTCACAAAGCGGCCCGAAAGGCCCTCTGCCGGGGTTGCGATGAGCGACCAGTTAAGGCCTGTCTTTCTTGACTGCTCATCCATTCTCTTTCTCATATATCCCACGATTTCAAGACCCATGCTCTGGGCTTCCTTGGATTCCCCGTGGTGAACCCCCATAAGTGCTTTGAGGCATTCGGCGAGCCCTATAAAACCAATTGTAAGGGTGCCGTGTTTGATTACTTCTTCTATGGTATCGTCAGGCCCCAGTTTTTCCGAATCCAGCCAAATGCCCTGCCCCATAAGGAACGGGAAGTTCTTAACCTTTTTCTGGGACTGAATCTTGAATCTGTCATATAACTGGTCGATACAAATGTCTATATTATTGTCCAGCAGTTCAAAGAAAAGGTCTATGTCCCCCTTTGCCTTGATTGCGATACGGGGCAAATTGATGGAAGTAAAACTCAAATTGCCTCTGCCTGTCACAATTTCCCGTGACGGGTCGTAAACATTTCCGATAACCCTTGTACGACATCCCATGTATGCGCATTCCGTGTTAGGATCCCCCTCTTTGTAATACTGAAGGTTGAAAGGCGCGTCAAGGAAGGAGAAGTTCGGGAAAAGTCTTTTTGCCGAAACTCTGCAGGCCAACTTGAACAGGTCGTAGTTCGGATCCCCCGGATTATAGCTTACACCTTCTTTTACCTTGAAAATCTGAATAGGGAAAATAGGCGTTTCTCCGTTTCCAAGCCCCGCTTCGGTGGCAAGCATAACGCTTTCCATAACAAGTCTTCCCTCCGGAGAGGTATCGGTTCCGTAGTTTATGGAGCTGAAAGGTACCTGAGCGCCTGCTCTTGAGTGCATTGTGTTCAGGTTATGAATAAAGGCTTCCATCGCCTGATAGGTCTTGCGCCTGATCTCTTTGTCGGCAAATTTCCTTGAACGATCCTGCATCTTCCGGGCATCTTCTTCCGGAACGATTTTTTTCAGTTCGGCAAGTTCCAGTTCCTCATAGTTGTTATCCCATGCCATGCAAGGATATACGCCCTGTTCTTCTTCGATTTTACTTTCGAGAGCCTTCATTCTTTCAACGCCGTCCTCCACGTCTTCCAGAAAGTCCAGCATCTTTCCGAGATTTGTGGTATAAAGCCGCTTATATGCCTTCGACACTCCCGGAGCCATTCCGTAGTCAAAATTCGGTACGGACTGACCGCCGTGCTGGTCGTTCTGATTGGACTGAATCGCGATGCAGGCAAGAGCCGCGTAGCTTTCTATGTCGTTAGGCTCTCTCAAATGACCGTGTCCGGTGGAAAATCCGCCTTTCAGCAGCTTTAAGAGATCGATCTGGCAGCAGGTCATTGTAAGGGTGTAGAAGTCCATATCGTGAATATGGATATCCCCTTCTTCGTGGGCTTTTGTATGTTTCGGGTCGATAACATACATCTTATAAAATTCCTTCGCGCCCTCGGAGCCGTACTTCAGCATGGTTCCCATGGCGGTATTTCCGTCTATATTGGCGTTTTCCCGTTTAATTTCGTTTTCCTTCGCCTCTTTAAAAGTCAGGTCTTCGTATATCTTCATGAGCTTGGTGTTCATGTTCCTGACTCTTGTGCGCTCCGCACGATAGAGGATGTATTCTTTCGCCGTACGAGCGTGGCCGTTTTCGATGAGTATTTTTTCAACAGCATCCTGAATCTGCTCTACCGTAGGTACCTGATTATGACATATTTCCAGTAAATAAAGTTCAACCTGTCTTGCAAGGTAAAGGGACATTTCTCTGTCCCGTCCTCCGAGAACCTGCGCTGCCTTAAAAATGGCATCGGCAATTTTGTCAACATTGAAGTCGACCATTCTTCCATCCCGCTTGATGATTTTTTTGATGCTGTCCATTTGTAAATCCGTCCTTCCCATTTCGTCATCTTGTGTTATAAAACAGACGCAAACCACAATATGTTGTGCGTCCATTAAAAGTTACCACTAAATGTCCAGGTTGTCAAGACTGCCGGAATGTTTTTTTGAGAAACTTTTTGACAAACTGTTTGAAAGGGCCGGAAGCGGAATTAAAGAGATTTTTTTGCGAAATACTCCTCCCGTAGCATTGACATCAGGTGTAAATCCACATATTTTCCGTCTTTCTTTCCTCCGTTACGCATGACTCCCTCATATGAAAAGCCTACTTTTTGGTACAGCTTTGAGGCAATCTTGTTGTCCGTAAAGTGATCAAGGGTAACCCTTTGCATATTCATTTCTTCAAAGGCAAGTCTGAGCATCGTCATGAGTGCTTCCTCCCCAAGCCCCTGTCCTCTCATATTCTTGTCGGCAATATAGATTCTCGTGATATCCAATGAGTCATAGTGGCTGTCAATATTGCTCACATAGATCCTGCCTATGGGTTTTCCGCCTTCCTTAAGACAGATTGTAAGCTGTAGCTTGTCCGTATCTCTTTTACGGTAAACAAATTCGGTAACCACTTCCTCGTAATCTCTTCCCTTGTTTATGGTGAAAAACTCGGTAACCGAATCCATCTGTTCCCATTCCGCAAAATACCTGCAATCCTCAAAGGTGCTTTCCCTCAGTAATATCC
>CAVJCN010000049.1:0-8859 GCA_963647945.1 Absicoccus sp.
TTTCGGAACTTGCGGGTGCAGTCCAGCGTGGTGGAATTCCAATAGATGTGATTATGAATGTGATGCTTGTCCGTGTGGGTGCAGACAATAAAAGCATGATTGCCTTTTAGAAAACGCTCGGCAAATTCATAGCCGATGCGATTTGCCTCATCCGGCGTAATTTCTCCCGGCTTGAAGGACTGACGCACTTGGTAAGCTATAACATCGCTGTCCTGCTTTCGTCCGGTCAGCTGAAAATACTCCCTCTTGGAAAGAGCGAAATCTGCGTCGGCAGTTTCCGGCTCACAGGCATAGGAACTAATAAATGTGCCGTTTTCCGTCTTATCTGGATTCTTGCCGTAGTCAATGCGCTCCGACAGGCACTGCTTGATGGATTTTCCTTTGTTAAGATGCATGGGGATAATGCGAGTTGTTGCCAATGAGATTCGCCTCCTCGTATTATATAGTCATAGCCATTCTTTACCTTCTCTACAGGTTCGGCTATGCTGTTGAAGATGCTGTGGATTGGTTCTCACCTCCTACCACTAGATGGTTTACTAAAGGCTCCTACCACAGCCTCTTTGTTTAATTGTTAATCAGTTAGATACCGCATGACGGTTTATTTAGAACGAGGTTACAGCGTGCAAAGAGTCCGGTGGATCTTTAACAGCAGCATCAAATACTCTTAAGGAGGATCATCCCTATGATCTATGTTGGTATCGATGTTGCCAAGGACAAGCATGACTGCTGCATCCTTGGGGACAACGGAGACAAACTGTATCCTGTCTTCACTATCGCCAATAACAAGGTCGGCTTCAACGAGCTCTTCTCAAAGATTTCCGATGTGACCACAGACAAGGCAGAAATAAAAGCAGGTCTTGAGGCTACCGGTCACTATTCTGGCAATCTTCTGGCGGCGCTTGTTGACAAAGGTTTCCTGACCAGCGTTATCAACCCGTTACATACAAATCTTTACAGAAAAGGTCAGAGCCTTAGAAAGACTAAAACGGATAAAGTCGATGCCTTTACGATTGCTAAGATGTTGTTGAACGATAGAACCCTCAAGTCCTACTCGAACGCATCTTACCACAACGAGGAGCTAAAATCACTTACCCGTTACCGCTTCGATAAGGTTCATGAACGTTCGAAGTTAAAAACTTCGCTGGCTAGGCTCGTAAATATCCTGTTTCCTGAGCTTGAAGAACTGGTCTCCAGCCTTCACTTAGCTGTTGTGTATGCCCTGCTTGAAGAACTCCCAGGAGCCTCATACATCGCTAACTGCCATCTCACTCGTCTAAAAGCCATCTTGTCAGGAGCTTCTCATGGTCGTTATGCTCGTGACCGAGCTGTGGAAATCCGAGAAGCCGCACGCAATTCTATCGGTACGCCCATGACCGCCAAGTCAATGGAGCTGAAGCACACCATCCGCCTCATAAGAGTCCTCTCCAGCGAGATAGATGAAATCGATGCTTCCATCAAAGAGATCATGGATAAATTGACTTCTCCGATCATGACTATCCCAGGCATCAGTTACCGCATGGGAGCCATGATAATAGCTGAAATCGGTGACTTCTCACGCTTTGACAATGCAGATCAGATCTTAGCGTATGCCGGACTATCTCCGTCCACTTACCAGTCAGGGCAGCTTGAATCATCTTACTCCCACATGGAAAAGCGCGGGTCAAAGTACCTTAGATATGCCCTGTTCAACGCGGCGAAGTTTGTATGCAAGTGGGACAAGAACTTTGGAACCTACCTCAGCAGGAAAATATCGGAAGGCAAGCATTACAATGTCGCAGTATCCCACGCTGCCAAGAAACTCATCCGTACAATCTATCGTATGGAACTGACAGGCAAGGCATACTCACCAGTCTGAGCATCTACGCTTGCAACCTTTTAGTGAGCACCCGTTCGGATGCTCTGTTCGTCATGCAGTTTTCAATGTACTGATTGCGGGCTTCTCGTCCGCCGATATATCAAATGCATCTCTGCAAATTGATCAAAAAATCATTGACTTCTAATAGTTAGTCTTTTATTACTGGTCGATACAAAGATATTCAGCAAGAGAATTTGCAATTTTATCCATTCCCCGATTTGACGCTGATTCATAAATCGTTCCATTCGCATCTTGCCATATAACTATTCCATCGATGTGTGCTTCCTCGATAACATAAAGTTCTGTTTCTACATTGAACTTTTTCCGGTTTCTTTCAGTCACACCAATAACATCTAAATTTTTGTCTTTGCTAAAACCTGTAAGTTCATGTCCTTCAATAGAAACCGCGCCAAATTCACGAAGACATTCTTTGAAATCCAGTGCGAATTTTGATTTTAACATCTTCTCTGCTTCTTCAATTTGCAGTTGTGATGCGCCCTCTTCAGCGTAAAAATAAGGGCTACATCTCATTTTTTCTGTTAATCTGCTCATTGTAGAGCCTCCTTCACATCACCCAACTATTTTCGCAAACGCTTTCCAAAAAGCTTGCCTTTCAGCATCCCAATTAGTCCCAGCTGCGTGAGCTTCTGTTTTTTCTAAGAAGCCATGAATTGCAGGATTGTCATGTTCTGTTTGAGACAATATTGCAAGTGTTCCATCCTTCTTTTGCCCAACATGATGCAGCTCATAGGAAACGCCGTTAGAATCCTGCGGTGCCAATCCTTGTTGCATTCGTTCGAGATTAGTTCTTCCTTTTGCATCAACTCTCGTCAGGTCAATATCTGTTTTTATCAATGCACTCCTATTATTGACGAAAGTGGATTTTAGATTCGCATCTCTAAACGCCTGATATTCTTCCATAGTATGAAATTGCTTGATTACATCTAACGGATAGCCTGTTTCTTGCTGGATCTGCGCATATTGATTCATTGTAAACGAGGTTTGTTTTGCAGCTCCATAAAGAGCCGTTCCTTCACTTACTCCACCAACAACGGCTCCGCTGATAGCACCCCATTTGAAGCCCTCTGTTGCTCCCATAGCAGCAGCTTCCACTGCCTCGTTAAAATCTCCGGTCTCAATACCTCTTACGACACCTGCCGAGATACCTCCGAATGCTGCGCCGGAAATTGCAAATGTTTCTGCTGTCGTTGCAGAAGCCGCAAATATCATGCTGACTGCTGGAGCCCCAACTGCAGATACAGCAGAAACTGTCACACATATAAGAATAACGCCCGTGCCGATAGCGACATTTTTCAGCATCGTTTCAGTCGAAACATCTTCAATTTCCTGAATCTCCTGCACGGTTGTTGTTCCATCATCACTCAGCGTAAAAATGTACTTTGTGTCTTGAAACACTTCATCTAATTCAGCCAATGTGTAGCCGAAGTAGATATTTGATTGGGAGTTGAACGCAACTTCTTCAAGATATTCCTTTGAGATGTAGACAGCAGATACATTCTCGACAAAATACTCGTCACTGTTAAGCGAGGTGACCGCGTCTCTGTAGACCAAATCCTCAACGTATGCAAGCAAATCCTCATCATCCAAAGAGTCGTATTGCGGCACAGCTTCATCCGACACAACCAGTTCTGTTGTAAATTCTACGGACTCAGCCGGTTCAGCCGTAACGCTGCTTTCGCCTGTTACGGTCGTCTGCGGTTGTACTTGTCCGCAGCCGGTTAGCAACATTGTGATGCTGAGTAATAAAGCCACTAGTCGTTTCACTGCTCTGCACCTCCCTCATCATCGTAATGAACATCAACTGCTTCTGTCGGTCTCTCTTTCTTTTTCATTTTTACAACGACACCCGCAACGATCACAACAACGGCAAGGACACCGATAATTGCCACAGCCGGTATAGTGGTTGATGTTTGCTCAGCAACTTTCGTTTCGTCATCGCTAGTGCTTTCAGTGCTTGCCGGAGCAGCGGAAGGCGAAGAAGCGGCTATCTCTTCTTCAGACTCTGTCGTTTCTTCAGCCGGCGAAGGAGTCGCAAGCTGAATTGTACCGTCATCAGAAATTGTTGCCCCGTCCTCAATGAGATCATTGATTTCCTCAATCGACAAGCCGGTGGTCATATAGGCACGAAGAATGTTATTCGTACCGACATAGATCTTCTTCGTGGTAAACTGCCCCGTGTATTCATTGCTGACGGTTATGGTATAGATTCCTTCATCTGTATACTCAGCACCATCTTTCGCCGGACCGTTGAAGCGGGTGTCTTCAACAAGTCCGTCGGCGCTGTCCTTCAGCGTTTCTCGCTTGAGATTTATTTTCAAATATCTGGACTTCGCCAGATCGAGACGGAAACCATTCTCGGTCATGGAACTGTTTGTCAGTTCGTTACCGGTTTTGACATCAAAGGGATAGACCATACAGTTTCCGTTACGAACAGAAAACTTGAAGAGAATCCGATAATGACCGATCTTATCAATCAATTCGTCACTCGTAACCTGATAATCGAGAGCCACCTCATAGTCGCCTTCCTCAAACAGCTGAACTTTCGTATCAGCTCCAGCAGAAGCATTCGCTTCAAGATAATTGGTGTAGATGGTCGGCTCGGCTTTTACATTGTTGTAATCCGTATAGCGAATAATCAGAACGCCTCGGCCGAAATTCATCTTTGGAGTTTCAAAATATTGGTCATAGCCCTCTGTGTCGGCTGTAATAGACAAGTCTTCGTCATTATCCAACTTATCGATATTTTGGTTTAGTTTGAACCAAAGAGTAACCTTATCACCAACATTTTTCAGGAATACCATATTCCCGTCATTGCCTTTGACTTCATCGGTATATCCGCTGACAAAGAAATTGCCGAGATCCCAGCCATAATGAATATCATCCTTGTCGATTAGTTCCTCGCCAAAATAGCCGTCGAAATTTTTCGTTCTTACTTTTGAGCCAAGGCTGTATGTCTGATTTGGATCAGTCACATTGGTATCACCGCTGTCTGTATAAGCATAAAATTCGTAAGTCTCAGCGCACTTCTTGTAATCATATTTGTCCGTTTTGATAAACAGAATTTTGCCTTCCTCGGTTCTTATGGCAAGCTCATATACAACCATCACTCTGTAAAAACAGCCGTTAATCAACTGCACATCGGTCGTGGTATAGATAGAGCTTGTGCGGATAGGCGTATCGTCAAACGCATTGCAGATGGTATCAACATCCACCCAATTCTTTCTATCCTTCGATGTCTGAATGATAATTGCACCCTTCATAATATCTGAGGACAATTTCATATCATCCACTTTTTTGCTCTTGTCATCTACAAGATGCCATTCATCCTCGCCAGCATTGAGCACAGTGTCTCCATAATTGTAGTAGAAGGTTAAATTTCCGTCGTTGACTTCGTAGGCTGGTACTCCAGATTCCTCGTTGACATCCGATACATTGCCGCTGATATAAAATGTTCCGTAGGTATTATTGCTTCCCGGCTTTGCAGATGAGTTACTCTCGGCAAATTCATAGTGGCTATCCTTATCAAACTCGTATACCGTACCTGCAACTTCAGTTTTTCCGGAAACCGCAAACACGTTCATTGGCAATGTACACATCAAAATAATCATAACCACAAATAACGTGATTAATCTTTTGGTGTGGTACGACAGCGACCTTTTTCCCTCCGTTCTCATTAAGAAACTCCTCTCTTTTGTCTTTTCAAGGTGATTGCCCTCATTACAGCCCTTGTGAATTTCGCGAATAATCTCGTCCTACATTTTCTCGTATCTCATTGATACGGATTCCGGATTAACGAGGTTAAATGATAATTTAGCGCAGCAGGCGCAACTGCTTTTTGACTTTATGTTCCAAGACATATCCGGCACTAAGCATATTGGAGACTTCATTGTCCCCCAGCGTGGAACGGCTCTTCTCTCTAAAGATGCAATTCCCGGCGATGTTCCGGTTGTTGCGGGAGGACTTGATCCAGCAACATACCACAATGTGGCAAATACAGTTGCTCCCGTGATAACTATTTCAAGTTCTGGAGCTAACGCTGGATTCGTGAATTTGTGGGGTGTGCCCGTTTGGTCATCTGATTCGTCTTTCATAGATTTCAAGATGACGCCCTACGTTTATTTCTGGCATGCGCTTCTGAAGCGCCACCAGAATAACATCTATAAAATCCAAACCGGTTCTGCACAGCCGCACATATATCCAAGTCATATAGCAAGTCTGCCCATATGTGATTTGGATTTTGGAAAAGTAGCTGACTATACCGAACGAGTTACTCCATTGTTCACCTTGATTGCCAAGAATTATAAGGAAAGCAATCAGTTACAAGCATTGAGAGACTGGCTTCTGCCGATGCTGATGAATGGGCAAACCACCATCAGCGACTAAGCCGCTAAATTATCATTTATCTCGGAATTCAATTCAATTTTCTTGTCAAGAGCTGAAAGTGCTTTTGCTATCTTATCCTGCTCCGAACGAGAAATATTTGGTATCTCAATTTCTTCAAAAGTGCCTTTGCTCAAAATTGGCGTTCTGGTTACTGATGAAATAGAAAAGAGATATTCTTTTTTTGTACTCAACCAGTAGTAGAGGAAGTAAGGGTTATAGCTTTCTGATATTTGGGTTACACTGTTAATCTGTTGGTTTGTTGCACATTTTTCGAAGCACATAGCAACATTGCCCATATCCCAACCAATGCAGCCTACGAGCACACTTATTCCGTCAATAGAATTAGATTTGATAGATTCTATGCCAGCCTCTGTAAGCGTTTTCCCAGATGAAGAAATTTTGTATCCTCCATGTAATTCTGTTGGTGTTATAAACATATAATCTCCATCATAGAATTCCGCATGAGCAGTTTGCGGTGTCTTTCCAGTAACCACATTTCCTATATCCTTAATTTTCATGCTTACCTCTCTATCCAATGTATTTTTTGTGAGCCAGCTTGACATTGCTCTGTTTTACCATCGCATAATGCATTGTCGTATCAATGCGCTGATGACCAAGCAAATGCTGTAGTTGCTCAATAGGCATTCCCTTGTCTATTGCCATCGTTGCAAGCGTCCTGCGGAACTTATGTGGGTGAACCTTTGGTATATCCAGCCGTTTTCCAAGCTCACGAAGTCGCAGCTCAATTCCGCCAATCGTCAGCCGACTGTGCGGAGCACGCAAGGAAACAAAAAGCGCTGGATTGCTATCCGTTCGGCTCTGTAAATAGTTTTGCAGATGGATCTTTGTTCTTGCGTCAAAGTAGACAATTCGTTCCTTGTCTCCCTTGCCGAAAACAACGCATTCCCGCTCGTCGAAGCGGATATCGTCTCGATTCAGACGCACCATCTCTCCAACACGCATACCGGTGGAAGACAACATATCAATCATTGCCAAATCCCGCAGGCTATCGCAGTTATCTCTCATCTTTTCGAGTGCTTCATCAGTGTATGTTTCCTTGATTGTCGCAGCTGACTTCACCTTATGAATCCGGCGTATCGGGCTTTTCAAAATATAGTCCTCATCCTCCAGCCAAGTGAAAAAGCTGGAAAGAATACGCCTGATATTGTCTATCGTCACCTTACTTGATTTCTTCTCAGCCTGATAGTCCGTGAGGTAGGCTCGCAAATCGTCCGTTGTGATTTCCAATACCTGCTTCCCAATCTTATCGAGCATCGTGCGAATCGTTGAAGCATAGTATTTCAGCGATTTTTCAGAACAACCTTCGACCTTCTTGGCTGCAATAAACAGCTCCTCAAGCTTTTTGTTTGAAGTCTCGTCCTCCTTAGCTTCTGAACAGTCAGCCGCCATAACTTCGACCTCTGAAAACGCAGCTGCAAGAACCTTTTGCAGGTGTGCCGTCTGCGCATTATTCAGCACGGACAGCATTCCTTGGATGATCTGATTAACTATTCTTTCTTTCATGTCGTTTCTCCTTCTTTTAAGAGAACGACAGCAACGGCAGTTCCTTATTTTTCACTCTCGCCGTTGGTAAGAGTTTCTTTGTCCTATGCTAAATGATAATTTAGCGGCTTAGTCGCTGATGGTGGCTTGCCCATTCATCAGCATCGGCAGAAGCCAATCTCTTAGTTGGGTTAAGGCTTGTATCTCTTTATTCAGCTTGTATTGCAAAGAAAAAAGATGTTTCGTCTGCTGACCGAACTTCTCTACAACCTGCATGGGAGGTAGGAGCATCCTGCTATCCAATAGAGTGTTGATTCGAATACCTTTGAAAACGCTGCCAGTTGAGCAAGCAGTCGATTCCTTGACAAAAGCTTCACTTTGCAGGTGCATGTAAAGGTATTCCGACGTAACGGTTGCTTTATTACAGCGAATGGAGAAGACAGATTCATTGATATCCCAATCTTGTGGAGGTTCCTGAACAAGGTGGCAGCGACCTAATGGAGCAATGCTCGCAAACAAAATGTCTCCAGTGCATACATCAGAGCGGCGATGTACTATCGCTCGTGCAGTTTCATCAATGGTATCGCACCCTGAAAAGTCCAGAATACCATCAGAGCGGAGATTTTTTACCGTGATGTATTTGATAGTGCCATTACCCAGCTTGAAATTGTCTCTTGGATTCAAGCCAGTGCGAATACCTTCGACTGCATCTGACATTTTTGCGCAGTTCCAACCGACAGGTATATCTTTCTTGGCATCTTCGTTCCACACCATTTGACCGCCAGATGAACGATACGGCTTGCCGTTCTCATCCGGAAAGTCAAATTGTGTGAACCAGTAATCATATAGCAGACGGAGCTGCTGAGCTAAATTATCATTTATCCGCTTGTTATTTTGAATCTTGCACTCAATATTGTAGAGTAAGTCTCCAACTTTGACCTGAACATCATAATCTGGAAGGTAAAGTGTCAAAAATGAGAACATGTCCTCGTTGAAACTTGCCCGCAAAGTCATGATAGTGTTGTTATTGATGACCTTTCTAAAGTACTTGCTTCTCAAGAAAAAAGCCATAAATCTATCATAAGCAACTCCAATTG
>CAVJCN010000050.1:0-1413 GCA_963647945.1 Absicoccus sp.
GACATATAGACTCGATTACCATATGTACGATCCCCGCAGCCTTGTCCTCACAGGTCGCCCTCGAAGAAGCCTTTCCGAAATTGGAAGCTGTCACTTCCAGGTTAAGTCCCGGAAGGGGTTTTTCAGATATATCGCCGATTCTCAGGTCGATATGCCCCACTTTTCCGTTCAGTGCAAGCTCCTGTATTTTTTCGATATCGTCGGTGTTAAGCATGAGCTTTGACAAGCCTATAATAGTACCTCCGCCGATTCCGATGCCTCCAAGGTGGGTAGGTATTCCGTCCTTGACACCCACAAAGGAAGTGCCGGTTCCCATGCTTACAACCATAAATTCTTTCTTGCCACGCGCAAAATATCCGCCGCCCACGCCGTTGGCGGTGAACTCGTCTACTCTGTATGTAGGCAATCCGTATATCGGCTGCTCAACCGCAATGCATCCTACTCCCGTAAGATTCACCTGCTCTATATCTTCCAAATTAAGTTCATTGTCATACAAAAATTTTCCGAATGCGCCAAATAATGATGCAATCGCGTTACTCGCCGAAATTTGAACAGGCTTTAGCATTTTATCGTTATCGAATCCTGCGATTTTGGTGGTGCTGCCGCCTATATCAATTCCTACTACGATTCCCATTCCGTGATGTCCTCTTTTCTCATTTGTAGTTGAAACTTCGTTAAGTATATCACAGCATGGGGTGATTGTCCACCTTATTTTTTCTCCTCTTTTCTTCATTTTCATTCATTTTCGGGAGTTTCCCGGGCTTTCGGCCTCAGCTTCTACTCTCAGCCTCTACCCTCAGCTCTCGTACAGGAGCGATATATCCTTTACATTGGTTTGACCTATGAGGTTTTCCTCCAAATCATAGCAGTATACCTCTACTGTTGCTTTGTTAGTGCCCTTTGTAAGTTTCGATGTGTCGATGAAATCGCCGGCAATCGCCGTCCCGGTTTTTATTTTCGGGCTTGTATAGACCAAATCCTTTATTTTATCCCCCTCCTGGGTATAAATTTTTATCGACATCAGGCGATTTTTATTCGTGTTAAAAAAGTTGAGATCCTGCATGGTTCCGTCTTTGATCGTTACCGAAGGTTCAACGGAAATTCGGATCGTTCCGGTGGTGTCGGTATCGTGAACCTCCTCTGCGGTGGGCAGTATTACCGCCGTTTTCGCAGGCTGCGAAATCATCCACACAAGTGCCCCCAGCATAGCCAGCAAAATTATTATAATTAGTATTAAAAAAATCAAGCCCCGCCGCTGTTTCTTTTCTTCTCTTGTCATCTTCTTTCCTTCTTTCTCTCGTTTTTCAGTCAATATGCAGTGCAACTGTCATTATAATATTCGCCACCGCTGTTTCGGAAACGGCCCTTGATACTGCCGCCGTATGCCCCGAAAGAGCGAGCTCTGCGCTGCCT
>CAVJCN010000050.1:1423-8799 GCA_963647945.1 Absicoccus sp.
GGAAAGGTCATAGGTCACCGAGCCAAGGGTTGCCGACAGGGAAAGTTTTTTCGTATCAAGCTCCAGGTCTTTCCAGTTTTCTGAGCTATCCGGCACAACGATGTATCCGTTTTCGCCCTCCGCTCTCATGCCGGTTATGTCTATTGAGCCCGTGGTCATGTTATTCCTAACCGTAATGGTAGTGATGTCGAGTTTTGTCGGGTCATCTTCACTTGTGCTTGCCGTAACGGAGGGGCTTATTTCAAAACTAATCGTTTGAGGTGAAAAATTTGCATTTACCATAACCGAAGTTTCCTCTGCAAGGGCATATCCCGTCATGGCAAAGGACATCACAAAAGCAAGGATGCCGGTAAAAATCTTTTTCATCTTGATTCTCCTCGTATAATATCAATATCTTTTAATATCTTTCTTCATATGGCATTTTTCCTAAAATAACGGGGAAAAGATTTTTCTTTCCCCCATTGTCTGATGAGTAATTGTAAAATTATGCCGATACGAAATATACCGTGGCAACAAGGCTTGCGATCTGGGTGTCGGTTTCGGCTATCGTCATGGGGCCCACAAGCCCCGAAAGCTTGATGGTCATAGTTTCCTCGTAGTCGATCGTACCTACATCTGTCCAATCGGTATAGAGATCATGAATCTCTCCGGAACCGATTTGTGCGCTCAGGGCAAACTGTTTCGAGTCCATGCCCAGTGCCTTGAAAGCGTTTTTATCATATTCGGCCTTTGACCATCCTTCAACGGGAGCAAGCTCCACGCTGGCAACCTTTATGCTGGATACCAAGTTATTATTCTTAATGGTATATTTTGTAGCTTCAGCGACTACATTATTTGCTTCTGCTGTGATTCGTATGCCGTCAGTGACGGTAATGTCAATTCCGGTGGTGGCGGCGGTTAACTTAACCGGCGTACTTTGAGGGCCGGCAGCGGCAAAAGCCGAGGTGGTTGCCGCAAATATCATCATTGCGGACATTGCTAGTACAAATAGTTTTTTCATGGCTTTATCTCCTTTCATTTTTTATTATTTTAAAAGCCTTTTATCTAAATCGCCCTGTCGCGAGATAGAGCATTTTATGGGAAGCCTTTCGGGTTCCTTCCTCTGTGAGCTGCTCCGGTATATAAAAGCTGCTCCCGTGCAGAGCGCAAGGAGCAGATAGAAATAAATCTGCATATTGTCACCGGTTTTCGGAACCTCTGTTTCCGGAACTTCTGTTTCCGGAGCTGCAGGTTCATCAGGGGTCTTCGGCACCACCGACTTCGGCGCATGGTCAGGTTCATCAAGCTGGATTTTCTCCTCTTCTTCTGAATTAACCGGCACTATTTCCGGTATCGAAGGCTCCGGCAGATTCGGCGGCACATAAGGCTCTCCCGGTTTTAACGCATCATTTGTAATGCCTCCGGCGTTAATATCGTCCATGGTGTTTATCTTGATCATCAGCGTCTTTGCCCCATGGGACTGTCTTGCCTCTGTCACGGATTTTACAAAAATAGTGTCAGCCGTCCTGTCCTCGCCGTTAAATATTGCCTTCGGATAGTTTTCCCTTTCGATGCTGCCTGCCATCGTGTTGTTTATCTCGCACTTTAATATGCCGGAAACATCAAGGGTAAGGCTGACATTCGCACCTGTAGTGGTGTCAAAGAAAACCCTGTCACCTGCAATAAGGTTTATAGTGTCTGTCGCAGCCTCTGTGCTTGAACCCCCATCCCGTATTCTCGTTATATTTCCCGTGATTGCGCCTGTGGATGCGATATCTGAATAAGTAAATTCCGCGGTGTGCGTATAGGTCTTTTTCCCCTCGGTATCAAGGGTACCGGCCTCCTCTGTCACCGGAGTATGGATGATGGTTGCAAGCAGCTTATTTGCGTTCGCCCCGGCTTCGGTAAGCGCTAATTCATCGACCTTTAAGGTGAGTTCTTCTCCCTCGGGTGGGGTAAAATCTGTTTCATACTTTACCCCATAGCCTGTAAAACTTACGGCAGGCACGAAGGTGTTCGTCACTCCCTCATAAGTATACGAATAGGTATTTCCCGTAACTTTTACGCTTAGGCTCTTGCAGTTTGGAAGGGTGATATTTCTCTCTTCGCCGTCCTTTGCCGTAATTTCTGCTTTGGAAATGTCCTTCTTCGCATCAATCTTTATGCCCTCTGCTTTAATGCTGTCATTTAGCCCATATTCGATACCGTCAATCGTGACGGTCGGCATCGGATAGCGATTTTGCGTTTCTACGGTAATGGTTGCCTCGCCGCAGCTGTCAAGAACTATTTTAGACGCGACTCCGTCCTCTGCCGTAATTTTGCCCTCCTGATCATAGCCTATCTCACACGGGGTAGATGTAATTTCGTCATTCTCACCGACTGCGAAGTAGAACGGCATTTCCTTTAAGGCATATCCTGTCTTTGTGGCAAGCTCTTTGATGTAGTAAGTGCCGTAAGGCAGCTTGATCTTTGATCTTGCCCTTCCCTCATCCCCCACTGTAATTACATCCAGCAGACAGCCCTTTGGGAGAGTGGCGGCAAGACCGGATTCACCTGCACCCGAAAGGGTTTCTGCATTATACAGTCCGAATATCGCGCCCCCTGCATTTGCATATGCTTTGCTTCCATAAGCGGTTTCAAATACTTTCTCAAGGTCGATTTCCACGGTGAAATATTCGTTCTTTAAGTTAAAGTTTTTCCATATAATGGGTGTAAACTGATCTTTGTAGCTTAAAACCGCCTCGTATGAGTCCGAGGTTGTTACATATCCCTTCGGAGCGTTTAATTCTTTTACGATGTACTTTCCAAGGGGCAGGAGCTTTGACTCCCCATAACCCTTATTATCTGTTGTAATCATGTCCACAAGCTCGCCCTTTGTGTAACGGGTCGTCTTATATATGCTGTGAAGGTCGATTATGCCTACTCCGTTGCCGGATGCCGCTTCTGCGCAGTAGATGTCCATTATATAGCCGTCTGCGAATGTGAGTTGCAAGGGCTTATCTTCCCTTTGATTTGTCACAATTTCGATGAAATATGCAGTTTCGCCGCCGGTTTCAACGGACTCCCGCCTGGTTGCCTTAACCCTGCATCCCTCCGGCAATCCCTGAATTACCGAAAATTCCGCTTCGGGGCTTTCAGGAGTAAGCTCGGAATACCAGTCCAGATCCTTGCACGCCCCATTTCCGTTTCCATCCGTATAATTAAAGGAAAGTGTCGGAACGATATCTTCGTAAAGATGGTCAACCGCAGACTGTGGTACCTCGATGGTCGCATAGGCAACGCCGCCCTTATAGTACATATCCGCTTTTATGCCATCCGCCCATTCAAAGCATATTGGAGCCGTAATGGGAACCGTTGTAAAAATTACAGTGTTATCTGTCCTTTCGTAGGTATAGCCTGCCCCCACATCAAAGGCTTCGCCGGACACCGCACCCGGCTTTGTTATTATCGTGGCCACCACATTCCTTTCCGCCTCTACATTGGAGCCTATTGCAAAGCCGTCCCAGTTAAGTGTGAATCCCTCATCATCTCCGGCCGCCTGGGTATATTTTACTTCGTATATCTGTATCACTGCCTTCTCAAAGTTTCCTTCCGGAGTGGACTCAAGCCATGTCACACCGTCACTTAGCAGTACCTTGTAGCTTTTTTCTCCGGTTTCACCGTCTGTCTTTTCTGCTATTACATACCGCGCCTCCGTTTCGGGGTTTCCTGCAAATGTGGCTTCCGTGTAGCCGCCGGGAAGCTGATAGGAGAAAATCTCGTTACCCGAGATATCCGATGTAAGGAACGCATATTTTTCATTTTCCCCAATCAGGCTGGTGTACTTAACCGTCCCCGCCTTTTCTTCCGTAGCTGTATTTGCCTCCGAAATGGCCGCATCATAGCCCTTTACGGCAACTTTGTAGATAGGCTCTGCCGCCGCAACTGACATCTCGGCTGTCGCCGGGGACTCTAATTGAGCTTTTCTGAATACTGCCCTTTCTCCTGCCGCCGGAGTTCCAACCAGGTTCCAGCCCTCGTTTTCCCACTCGATCTTCTTCTTTGTTTCTTTGATATCCTCTGTTTCCCAGAGAGGAAGAGTGTCGCCCTCATCGTCAAAGTCACCGTCACCGTTTGCGTCAACTCCCGAGGTTAAAAGATTCTGCCTCTGCCCTACCACTCTTTCCTCATCCTTAAGGTCATCTTCTGTAATGGCATAATAGTGGTAGTTCTTTACCGCAAAGCGCTTTGCGCCGATATCCGAAAAGTCGGTCATCTCTGCGTCCCGGTTGAGAGCATAATCTCCGTCTGCCTCATAGGTATATGTTGCGCTATAAGCTTCAAGGGCTGATACAAGGTTCGGATCCACCGTGCTGCCTGCGCTTCCTGCCGGAACATTGAGATAGCTGTCAAGGGGGTCAAGCACATTATTTCCCACAGAACCCGTCATTGCAGTAAGAGGAATTTCCGCCGCATAGCCATTTTCGGCCGATGTTACCTTACTTACATGTACATCTGTGATATTCTTTCCTCCTGCCTGATTTTGCATCGTAACCGTCATATCATAGCGGCAGCGATATGTACCATCGGATGTTTCGTATGAATAGGAGTAGACCGTATCCTTTTGCTCCGGAGTCACATATATTGTCCTCTTCGTATTTCCCTCCGACGCTTCACGCTCAAGCATGTACCAAAGCTCTGCGCCGGAATTATGGGAAAGTTCCCCTGTTTCATAGTCTGCCGCAGTATAGGTTTTTGGGGTTAAAATTTTTCCTAGGAATGCCTTTACCCTTTCCGCCGGGCCGTTTAAATGCGTTGAAATCTTCTTTGGAATTGAAATTTCTTCCCCTGTTTTCGAGTCGTGGATCTTAGGGCCCTCCGCGCCGTCCGAAAGTTTTATGTCCTCCGCTGCGAAAATTCCTAAGATTGTATCTTTAAGCCTCGCCCCCATCTTGTAAACAGGAGTAAAGATCGTCCTTCCCTCTTTTGTTTCTTTCTTAAATCCTGCAAGAGTTTCACCTTCTTTTTCAATGCTGATTTTGCCCTTTACGGCGTTATTGATAACCGCCGCCACTTTGTAATATGCCGAATAGGGATGCTGGCCTTTATCGTATGTAGGGTCTGCCGCAGATATTTTTCCGTCATAGGTCACAAGCTCCGAGAAATTGCCGTCTGTGTGGATATTCTGCTTCGTTACGGTGAATGTATAGCGATTCGTAACCATCTTCGTGAGGTTTTCAAAGCTATAGCTTGTTTTATCTTGATATTTGATGGGATTTCCGTCGGCATCTTTAATTGCATAGCTTGGAACCGTGCCGTCAAAGCCATCGGCATTCGCCTCTGCCGTAAACCGGCCCTCTGAGATTAAGCCGAAATTATGATTTTTTGCTACCCCATCTGCGCCGTATTCCCCCACATAATAGCCTTCCGGAAGCAGCCACTCGTAAATTTCGTACTTGCCGTAGGGAAGCTCATAGGGAATATCAAAGCAGCCGTTTTCGTCAAGTTCAAAGGCGTAGTTTGCGCTCCGGGAATTTATCGCCTCGGCGTTTGGCAGGAAGCGGTTATATATGTTCTTTGCCACCGTTCCCTGGGCCCCGTATCTTTCCTTATTTTCTTCGGCGGTATAGTCGGGATTTCCTTTATATCTGATAAAAACTTTCGTTCCCGCAAGGCGCAGGATTTTCCCAGTTTCTGAATCTCTCTTTTCGAGCTTGACTCTGTTTGTCTTTACCTTGTCCCGAAGATTTACCTGATAAAGGTTGTTATACATATCCTCCGGCCCCTCTCCGTCATGTTCCGATACTACGATCGTAAACTGTTCCGTCACATACATCGGGTCATCTGCCGATATTTCCGTTACGATGTATTCGCCATAGGGAATATTCTGAAGAAGTATCTGACCGTTGCTCCCTACCTTCATGGGATTTTCTTCGTTATTTACGATTCCGGGGCTTCTTGAAACCGTATAGATATTCGTTCCGCCGGTTCCCTTAGTCGGCACCGAGCTTACAAGGTTTACATATTCGGAATTTTCAAAGCCCTTTGACTTTAATCTTACAGTCCAAAGGCTATTTTTGCTGATCGTGCTTCCCCCAAGGGAAGAGTCCTTAAAGGGATTTTCCTTTTCGTTTGACTTTATGATAAGGAGATTTCCCCTAAATACATCTTCCACATCCGTTTCAAGGTCGCAGATAAGCTCCGGCTCTCCTTCGATGCTTCCGCCGTCAGCCGCCGATTCTCCCGTCAAATTATACATAGTGCCGCTGCCTGTGGTGGCTCCCCATTCAAAAGTATATTTCACGCTCTCCCATTCCTCACTGTGGCAAAAATATTCACAGGCATCTTTTGTTTCCCCGTGGTACTTAAAGGTATACTGGCGAATGCCTTCGTATAGGTCGGGAGCAATGTGCCTTCCCTCCGGACGGTTAACGGTTATTCGGTAATTTACCGTAACATCCCAGACCCTCTTTGTAGGTTCCTTGCTGCCGGTATGCTGATAGCCTGTGATATTACCCTCGCTGTCTGTAATCGGATGGTCGCAATCCGTTAGAGTTCCGGACTCCGTAAGGTATGGTTCTATGTCAGATTTTTCCACAAAAGGCTGATCCGAAAAAACAATTTCGGAGCCGAACTCGTCAAACTGCTTTGTATCGATCCTCTGCCACGAGCCCCCTGCAATCTGTCTTTCCAGAGTCACAACCGCATCCAGCTTTGCATCCCCCATGGGAGTGTGATTATCCCCGTCAAAACCGGTATTTGCGTCAACCTTTTCAATGGGCATATTTATAATCGGAAAAACATCTACATCAAGGGGCTCACAGGTGCCCGGGACAGCCTTTGCTGCCACTGTCTTTTTCGTGCGCTTAAGATAGCCTCTCGTTGGATCGTCAAGTCCCGAAACAAAGCCCTGGGTGTGAATCATTCCGCCATTTGTTGCATAGCCCCAAAAATATGGCTTGTAGAACTTGGCGTTTGCCCCTTTCGTGTAACGCTCCGCCCGAAGGGCCGCCGCCCCCTTGTGACGAACCGCAAGGGTCTTTTCAAGGAGGCTTTCCTTTTCGACGGTAATGGTGTATTTTTTCGTGGTCTTGTTAAATGTGATGGAAATGCCCTCTACCGTTCTTCCCTTTTCGTCAACGACTTCAAGATCGCTTCCGTTTGCCGCCGTTCCGCTGAGTTCCTTCGTGTATGGGAAAACCGCGTTCTCCTCGATTGCCACAAGGGCAGGCTTTGACTTGTCGGCGGAGGCAACACTCTTGTCAAATTTCATGTCCCTTTTAATTTCAGATGCCATAAAGTTATATATATCCATGGCAGCGGTTCCCTTTATGTGGTTTGCATAGTGATCTGCGCCGATCTTAGCTGTAGATGAGCCGTGCCAGCCGTTCTGATAGGAAAGGCCGTTTGCCTTTCTG
>CAVJCN010000051.1:0-8690 GCA_963647945.1 Absicoccus sp.
CCTGCAAATTCAGCAAGCTCCCCAAGGGCAGCTTCGGCATTTCCCAAAAGGCGCTTTGGCTCCTGGTCGTAATTTGCTCCCGAAGCGGTCACGCACAGGTAGGAAGCCCCCAGCTCCTTTGCCAGCAAAATGCAACGGCGATAATAGTCCACCGTCTTTTCGTGCTGTAAAGTATTTACATCTGCACAAATTGAATAGCGGTATGGCAGGGGATGAAGCGAAACGACTTCAATGCCTGCCGCCGACAAAAGTTTTTTCTGCTCGACTACCGGATGATATTTTGAGCTGTCCACATAAAAATGCGGGCTTTGCAGCGTAAGTTCCGCCCCCTGCACCTTATGTGCCCCAGCTGCGGAAACGAAATCCGCAAAGGGCCGCCTTACAAACTGGGCATTATTTCCAAGCAACAAATTTGTACCTATGTCTGTCATTTTATGCCAAATCTCCCGGATATCCGTCTGTGCAAAGCTCAAACCAAATGTATTTGTACGCTTCGCCCTCTTCACACCAGCTTCCGTGATGGGAGGAATGAGGTGTAAAGGTGATATCTCCCGCCGTAACATGAATCTCTTCCTTTTCTCCGTCATGTTCGGCATAATATGTGAACTCGGAACCCGGAAGAACGATATACCATTGTTCCAGCTCATTGTGAATATGTGTTCCCACCTTGGTAGGGCCCTGGTCGATGGTTCCTCCCATGGATAACCGTCCAAGATTACGGTGTTCAAGCAGGGTCAGTTGCTTTACATTTTCTGCCGTGTTGAACTCTTTGTATAACCATGCCTCTGAAATTCTTCTGAATCTCGGCAGTGACATTCTTGCGTGCTTTAAGCAATGTAAATCGTACTCCGCAATTTCGGAAACGGCATGCAATACCATTAACGGGGTCTTCGACTTCGGAGAACAATGAATTGTAAATCTTTCCTTGTCAAACTCCGGAACGAAAACCGCAACCTCGTCTATATTGAACACCTTACGTGGAGTTCTTACATATCCTTCTCCATCCATAAACAGGAATACCTGATTGTGTTCTTCAAGGGCATATACATCCGGAGTCCATGAGCAGCCCGGCTGAATAGCAACCCGTTCCAACGCGCAGTCTTTACATTCTCCCACCAAAATAGGAACCCTTGCTACACCCTTTTCATCATAGTTATATACAATATCTGCACTTCTCGATACTTTTACAAACGACATTTCTTTATTCTCCTTTAATTACTCAATTTCTCCCGGATACTGTTCCAGTACCATTTCAAACCAAATATAGTCAAAGCGATCCCCTTCTTCAGCCTCGCTGCCGTGGTAATAACCCGTCGGGGTGTAGCTGATGTCCCCGCCTTCCAGCAGCACCGATTCGCCTCCTGCCGTGTAGGTCATCCGTGAACCCGGGAGCATGATGTACCACTGCATCAAAGCATCGTGGATATGCTGTCCCACAACCGATGGGCCCTCGCCCAAAACCGCACCGCAGGAAACCCTGCCTAAGTTTCTGTGTTCAAGAAGCATTCTGGAGTCCACATCTTCGCTCTTGAAATCCTCGTAGTATGACCAGCCGTCTTCAAGGTTTCTGAAACGCGGCAGACGCATCTTGGAAGCGTACAGGCAATGCTTGTCATAATCGTTTAACTCGGTTATGATATGCAAAAACTCAAGAGGCTTTTTGCTGTCGGCTGAGCAAACGATTTCAAACTCTTCCGTATCATAATCCGGTACAAAAACCGCAAAGCCTTTTTCAATGTTGAAGCCCTTTCTCGGCGTTACAACATATCCTTTTCCCTCTAAAAACATAAATACCTGCGTATGCTCTTTTGTATTGTACAGCTCCGGCTTAATGGATTTTCCCGGTTCCAGGGAGCATCTGATAAACCTCGCCTGATCGCACTCGCCTTTTAACACTTCGACCTGTGCAAAGCCATCGTGATAGTCGAAGGCAACATCCTTCCGTTTTGAAACTTTAATCAATCCCATTTATTTTTTCCTCCTTGTGTAATATCTATAGCATTTTGCTTAAAAATTCTTTTAATCTTTCGTTCTTCGGATTTGTAAAGAAATCCTCCGGAGTCGTGTTTTCCTGAATAATTCCTTCGTTAATAAACACCACTCTGTCCGCCACTTCTCTTGCAAAGGCCATTTCATGGGTAACCACCACCATGGTCATTCCCTGCTCCGCAAGGTGTTTCATAACCTCCAGAACCTCTCCTACCATTTCGGGGTCAAGGGCGGAAGTCGGCTCATCGAAGAGAATCAGTTCCGGTTCCATGCAAAGGGTTCTTGCTATGGAAATTCTTTGCTGTTGGCCCCCGGACAAATTCGCCGGATAGGAATTTGCTTTTTCCGTGAGCTTAACCATCTCCAAATATTTCATAGCCTTTGCATTACTGTCTTCTTTCGACATCTTCTGAACCAATCTTGGAGCCAAAGTGATGTTGTCAATGGCAGTCTTGTTTATCAGCAGGTTAAACTGCTGGAAAACCATTCCCACCTTTTTCAAAGCCTCATGCCGTTCTTTTTTCTTCATTTTCATCAAGTCCTGTCCGTGGAAAATGATTTCGCCGGAGTCAGGCTGTTCCAAGAAGTTTAAGCAACGGATGAATGTGCTCTTGCCGCAGCCCGATGGACCGATGATCGCAATAACCTCTCCTTTGTTAATCGTTAAATCTACTCCTTTGAGTACATGGTTGCTGCCGTAGCTTTTTTGCAGTCCCCGAACCTCGAGAATTGCTTCATTCTTTACTTCACTCATTTTGCTAGCGCTCCCTTTCGTTATTATTGAAAATTAAAGTATTGCTTTGCATTGTCATATGCAATGCCCGTGATAATTTTTCCCAGCGCGTTGAAATCCTCGGGATATTCACCCTTTTCAACCCATGTTCCGATCATATCACACAGGATCCTCCGAAAATAATCATGCCTTGTGTAGGACAAGAAGCTCCTCGAATCCGTAAGCATCCCTATGAACTTTCCTAAAACTCCTAAGTTGGCAAGCGATGTCATCTGCTGAATCATGCCCTCTTTGTTGTCATTAAACCACCATGCGCTGCCATGTTGGATCTTTCCGCCTGCGCCCTCCTGAAATGCTCCGATAACAGAATCGATTATGGCATTATCATTTGGATTCAGCGAATATAAAATTGTTTTCGGCAGGCCGCCCTGCATATTCATATGATCCATGAACCCAATCAGCTTCTCCGATGGAGTGTAGCTGCTGATGGCATCATATCCCGTGTCTGCTCCCAAAGATTCGTAAGCCCTTGTGTTCAGATTTCGCCTGCATCCGTAATGCAGCTGTAACACCCAGTTACGCCTGCGATATTCCTCAACCAAAAATCCCAGCATAAATGTCTGGTACTTTTCGGTTTCATCTGCGCTCAACCCATTTCCTGCCATGGCATGCTGTAAGATTTCATCCGCTTCGGCTTCGCTGCATAAAATATACGGAACATAGTCCAGTCCGTGGTCGCTTACCGAGCATCCGTTTTCTTCAAAGAAATCCAGCCGTTTCCGGGCCGCTTCCTTTAATGTTGCCATGTCTTTAATCTCAATGCCGCTGACCTCTGTCAGCTTTTTCAAATACTCGCAAAAGCCCCCTTTGCTTATATTAAGCATTTTGTCCGGTCGCCATGCCGGAAGGACTTTTGTTTTCATGCTGCCCTCATCGGATATTTTGCGGTGCCAGATCAGGTCATCCGCCGGATCGTCGGTGGTGCAAATGGTTTCAACGCCGGACATTTCGATTATTTCCCTCACCGAAAGGCCTGAGCGTAAAATTTTGTTGCAATGCTCCCAAACCTCCGGGGCCGTTTCCGTGTTTAAAATCCCCTCGTAATTGAAATATTTTTTTAATTCCATGTGGCTCCAATGATACAGGGGATTTCCGATTGCCATTTCCAAGGTCTGGGCATAGGCATAAAACTTATCATAATCCGATGCGTCCCCGGTGATATATTTTTCCGGGATTCCGCAGGTTCGCATTGCCCTCCACTTATAGTGGTCGCCGTAAAGCCACAGCTGCGTCAGATTATCGAAGCGCATATCCTCGTAAATCTCTCTCGGATTGATATGGCAGTGATAGTCAATGATTGGTAGGTCAGCTGCAAATTCGTGATAAAGGCGGATTGCCGTATCGCTATGCAGCATGAAATTTTTATCCAAAAATTTTTCCATTTCTGTTCCTTTCTACATTTTTGCATAAAAGTCTTATTTCTCCGGGGTTATTTCTTTATGATTATCCCTCTGTAGTTATTTCGCTACTGCTATTTCGCTGCGGTGGTGGCTCGTTCCACAAGGCGCGCGCTCACCACTGTTTTGTTTGCAACCCTTTGTCCTTCCAAAACCCGCATGAGCATTTCCGTGGTATTTACACATAAAGCCTCACACATATTATCGATGGAAGTAAGCTCCGGCTCGCAGGAAATCGAAAGGACTGAGTTGTTACAGCCTATCACGGCAACCTGCCCCGGCACATCGATCCGCATCTGTGAAAGATACTTAAGTACCCCCACCGCCAGCTCGTCATCGCAGGCCAAAACCGCATCCGTATCCGGGTTTGCATCGAAAAATTCCTGTAAATCCACCTTTACATCTTGTATTTTATTTCTGCTTTGGAAAATTCGGATGTTGTTTCCTCCTATTCCCAATTTTTCCATTGCATCCATGTATCCGGACTTTTTCAGCTTTGCGCTGTATGTGGCTTCCCTGAAAAGGAAAGCTATATGCTTCTTCCCTTGTTCGGCCAGCAAACTTGTTGCTTCAAAAAATGCCTCATAGTCCGCCGACAGGTTGCAGAATATGTTGTCTGCCTTTAAAAAACCGTTCAAAAGCATCACGGGGATTCGCTCCGCCGTTTCCATAATATATTTGTTTTTTTTCGGGTTTGCTTCTACATAATGGGAGCCCACCATGATTATGGCATCTACCTTACGGGACTCCATCATTCGCATACAGCTGACCTTGTCCTGATATTCGGAGCCGGTGCAGCTGAGCAGCGACTCAAATCCGTGCTGGCGCAGTTCCCTTTCCAGAAAGGACACCGCATTTGCCAAATACAGATCCGCCACATCGGCACACAAAATGCCTATGGTTTTCATGGTGCCTGTTCCCAGTCCCCTGGCAAAGACATTCGGTTCATATCCGCACTCTTTGATGACTTCCAGCACCTTTTCTTTCGTGCAAGCGCTGACTTTGTTGCTTCCGTTCAGCACCCGGGATACCGTTGCAATGGAAAATCCCGAAAGCCTGGAAATATCATAAATTGTTTTAACACTCTGCTTTGTTTTTCCATCCATGTAAGCGCTTTCACTCCTTTTTCTCTTATTATAGCCTCTTGATATATTTGTGTCAAGCTAAATTATTTCTTTTTTTAGTCCATTATCCTCCCCATATCTCCGCATACTCTTGTATACAAAGCGTTTTATCCGCGGCTTCCTTTACACTGCCTTTGCAAGCGGCTATTGGGCGGCTATTGGTTTTAAAATCTCTTGACTCATTTGTGTCGCAAGTATATAATGAATTATATGTAACCGCTTACATTAAGAAGGAGCTTTAACCGTTATGAAACATAAACTTTTATCTGCCGAGATCCATGCAAAACCCCTGCGTCCCGTTAAGGTTCTGCAATTCGGCGAAGGCAATTTTTTAAGAGCTTTTGCGGACTGTTTTATACAGGTTGCAAACGATCAGGGCAGCTATAACGGCGATGTCGTCATAGTAAAGCCCACAAACAGAGGAAATACCGATTTGTTTGACGCGCAGCAAAATTTATTTAATGTCGTCATTCGCGGTATGCAAGACGGCAGGAAAACAGAAGAGATCCGGTTGATCGACTCTGTTGCGGATATCATAAATCCCTACACGGATTTTGATGCCTATCTTTCCCTTGCCAATTGTCCCACTCTGGAATATGTCATTTCCAACACAACCGAGGCCGGAATCGCATATATTGACGAAGAGATGCCGGAGGGCCTTCCTGCGGCTACTTTCCCGGGCAAACTTACCCAATTCCTATACGAAAGGTTCCGCCGGTTTGGCGGCAGCCCCGAGGCCGGTCTTCATATTGTGCCCTGCGAGCTTATCGATGACAACGCCGATGCGCTCAAAGGTTGTATTTTGCAATATGCCCGTCATTGGCAGCTGTCCCGTGAATTTATACAATGGATTGAAACAGCCTGTACCTTCCACAATACGCTGGTGGATCGCATTGTCAGCGGTTTTCCTCAGTCCGAAGCCCCATCCTACTTTGACCGGCTGGGCTATGAGGATCGGCTTCTCACAGTGGCGGAGCCCTTTGCTCTGTGGGTGATTGAGGTCGATGATGAGCATATGTCAAGAGTAAATTCCGGCGAAATAAATATCGCGGGGCTCCCGATCCTTTTCGTAAAAAGCGTAAAGCCATACAAAGAGCGCAAAGTTCGCATCCTGAACGGGGCACATACCGCCTTTGCTATGCTTGCGTGGCTCTGCGGTTTTGACTATGTCCGTGAAGCAGTGGCAGATCCTTCCGTCAAGAGTTATATCGCCGAGCTTCTCAGCCATGAAGTTATACCGTACCTATCGCTTCCCCCGGAGGAATTGAAGGCTTTTGCAGACTGTGTTATGGAGCGTTTTGAGAATCCTTTCATGGATCACTCCCTTCTGGCCATCGCTTTAAATTCCGTTTCAAAGTGGAGTGTGCGGTGTATGCCGTCATTGCTTGCTTACTGCCGGCACAACGATTCCTGCCCGCCGTGTCTGACATTTTCTATCGCCGCACTGCTGCGGTTTTATCGTGGCGCGGCCCGCAGGTCGGACGGAAAAATACCGGAAATTCACGATACGGACGCAGTTTGTTCTTTCTTTGAAGAGCACCGCCGGGCATCGAATTACGAGCTGGCAACACTTTATTTGAGCAAAACCGAATTTCACGGCACAAACCTGTGTGAAATTCCCACTTTAGCCGAGGAAGTGGCTCATTTTCTTGATATGATGGATACTTACGGTGAATCCGAAGGGTTGCATATTTTCTTAGGAGGGCTGTCAGATGAAGACACAGATGAAAACATACATTAAGATAAATGAGAAGGACAATGTTGCCGTTGCGCTGCGGGAGCTTTCAGCCGGAGATATTCTCAAAACCGCCGGCGACACCTCGCTGGCTTTGGTCGATAATATCCCCCAGGGGCACAAATTCGCCCTTGAATTTATCCCCGGCGGCAAGCCCGTCATTAAATACGGCTATTCCATTGGCAATGCAAAGGTTGACATTTTACCCGGCAGTCATGTCCATACCCACAATTTGGCTTCCGGCCTAAGCCGCGGCGGAGAATATCACTATGTAAAAGACCCGGCTTCGGAGTGCTGGCTTGAAGATGCGGCGCATATCCTCCGGGATCTGCCCGCCTCCTTTGCCGGATATGTCCGGGCAGACGGCAGCGTGGGTATCAGAAATGAAATTTGGATCATTCCTACCGTGGGATGCGTGAACGATGTTGCCCTTCAGCTTTCATTGTCAGCAAAAACACGGTTTGCAGGCTGCGAAGGCATTGATGACATCGTTGCTTTCCGCCATCCTTACGGATGCTCACAGCTTGGGGAAGATCAGGAAAATACCCGCAAAATCCTCGCCGACCTATGTATGCATCCAAACGCAGGGGGCGTTTTGCTTCTGGGTCTTGGATGTGAGAACAGCGGAATCGGCGAAATACAAAAGTACCTTAAACGCAGCCCAAAAGAAATCAAATACCTGATATGCCAGGATGTGCCTGACGAAATCGAAGAGGGTATGAATCTTTTGACGGAGCTGGTTAGCTCTGCCTCTGAGATAAACCGCACTGCCTGCGATCTTTCTCAATTAACCGTCGGCATCAAGTGCGGCGGTTCCGATGGGCTCTCCGGCATCACGGCTAACCCTTTGGTGGGCAGATTTACCGACTTGTTCACCGTAGCCGGCGGCTCTGTTCTGATGTCGGAGGTGCCGGAAATGTTCGGTGCCGAGGATGTGCTTTTGGGCCGCTGCTCAAGCCGGGAAATCTTCCGGCGCAGTTCGGATATGATTCAAAATTTCAAGGATTATTTTGCGGCACATGGTCAGCCGGTTTATGAAAATCCTTCGCCGGGTAACAAGGCTGGGGGAATCACAACCCTAGAGGAAAAGTCCCTGGGCTGTGTCCAAAAAGCCGGGAATGCCAAGATTCAAGGCGTGCTGTCCTATGGGGAAAGACGAAAGGATTCCGGTCTTTCCCTGCTTTCCGCACCGGGTAACGACCTGGTATCTTCCACCGCCCTTGCCGCTGCCGGCGCACAATTGATTTTGTTCACTACGGGTCGCGGCACACCGTTTTCTGCGCCGGTGCCGACGCTGAAAATCTCGAGTAACAGCCATTTATATGCAGCCAAGCAAAACTGGATCGATTTTAATGCGGGTTCGCTGACCGAAGATCGGACTCTTTCCGAGCTATCTGGGGAACTCTTCCGTTTTGTGCTTGACACTGCAGAGGGCAAGGCTCTCAAGTCCGAAAGGGCCGGCTATCGCGACATGGCGATCTTTAAACAAGATATTACTCTTTAGCAGCTTTGGGTTGGCTCCGATCAAAGCCGAATGGGAGGATGAAAAACAGATGCTAAAAGCGACCCTCGATGAGGGTCGCTTTCTTATTGCTTATTTTTCTGCCGCGTCATTCTAATGCGCCGGAAAAATCGTTCGTGGCTAGGCGGCA
>CAVJCN010000052.1:0-8651 GCA_963647945.1 Absicoccus sp.
GTGAATGTAAAGTGGCAGGGGATGAACGGACCGATCTGGGCGCTGATTGCCCTTGACTCGGGAAATTACGACATTCCAAAGAGAACGGATGCCTATGCCTACGGAAACCTCACCCCGGAGGAGACCGACAGGCAGAACACCCGGCAAAAGATGATCGATTATATCCTGGCAAATCAGTTCGATGACGGAGGCTGGAATGTCCAGCCGAGAGAAGAAGGAACTACCGGATACAATGCTGTCTCTGATGTGGACATGACTGGAATGGCGATGATCGCCCTCGGGCCGTATATGTCTCAGACGAAGGTAAAGACGGCTGTTAACAAGGCGATTGCCTATCTTTCGGACGCGCAGCAGGATGACGGCGGATTCCAGAGCTGGAGAACATCTAACTCCGAGAGCTGCTCTCAGGCGATCTGCGGGCTCCTTGCCTGCGGAGTAAACCCGAATACGGACTCGCGCTTCATCAAGAACGGCAAGAGCGTGCTGGATGCCTTGATGGGTTTTTATACCGAAGAAACCGACAAGGCTACGGGCGAGACCATATGCGGATTCCGTCATGTGAATACGGCAAGCGGCGGTTACGAACCGACATACAACCAGATGGCGACGGAGCAGGCCTATTACGCGCTGGCTTTCTTCTATAAATGTGTGCCGGCTCAGGTTAGCGCTCCGAGCCTCACCAAGGCGGCAAGCGGCAAGCTGAAAATCAGCTGGAAAAAGGCTGCGATAGGCACCGACTATGTTACCCTGAAAAGCGGCAAGACCGCAGATGTCAGCGGCTATCAGATTGTCTGCGCCACAAACAAGAGCTTCACAAAGGGCAAGGTGACCAAGACCGTAAGTGCCAAAACCCTGTCAAAGACTATTACGGGGCTCACAAAGGGCAAGACCTATTATGTAAAGGTGCGGGCATATAAGACGGTAAACGGCAAGAAAATTTACGGACTGTACAGCAGCGTAAAATCCAAGAAAGTATAAGATGAAAAAGGCAGCCCTGCTTGGCGGAAAACCGTCACGGGGGCTGCTCTCTTTTATTTTAAATCTATTTTAAATCTTGTTCTAACTTTGCAAGAGCCTCTGTAAGCTCCTCCGGCAGATGGTCGAATTTTGCGTACCAGCCTTTGATGCCCTCAAGCTCTTTTCTCCATGTTTCCTTGTCAACGGTGAGAATTTCCTCCAGAGCTTCATCGGTGATATCGATTCCCGTAAGGTCTAAATCTTCGGGGCGCGGCACATAGCCCAATGGCGTTTCCCGGGCGCCTGCCTTGTCCTCGCAGCGGTTCAGAGCCCAAAGAAGCGCTCTCAGGTTCTCGCCGAAGCCCGGCCAGATGAAGTCGCCCTTGTCATCGGTACGGAACCAGTTTACATTGAAAATTTTAGGCGGGTTGGTAAGTTTCTTGCCCATTTCCAGCCAGTGCTGAAAATAATCTCCCATGTGATATCCGCAGAAGGGAAGCATTGCCATAGGGTCGTATCTCACAACACCCACCGCACCGTTTGCCGCGGCGGTGGTTTCGGAGGACATCTTTGAACCCAGGAAAACGCCGTGCTCCCAGTTTCGGGACTGGCAAATCAAAGGCTCGGATTTTGCCCGGCGGCCTCCGAAGATAATGGCGCTGATAGGAACACCCTCCCCGGTGAAAAATTCGGGAGCGATGGACGGGCAGTTTTCTGCCGGAGCCGTAAATCTGGAATTCGGATGAGCGCCCTTGACAAATTCCTCGCCCCGGGCCTTTTTCGCCTGCTCCTCCTTGCCGTTCCAAGGTCTTGCCTGCCAATCAAGGCCATTTTCCGGTGCCGGCTGATCAAGACCCTCCCACCATACGGTGTTGTCCTCAAGATTTCTTGCTACATTCGTATAAATCGTATTTTTCTTTGTGGTCATCAAAGCGTTGTTGTTTGTCTTTGAATTTGTACCCGGAGCAACGCCGAAGAAGCCGTTTTCGGGGTTTACCGCGTAGAGTCTGCCGTCATCCCCCACTCTGAGCCATGCGATATCATCTCCGATGGTGTAAACCTTGTAGCCCTGTTCCTGCAAATGCTTTGGGGGAATCAGCATGGCAAGGTTCGTCTTTCCGCAGGCGCTTGGGAATGCGGCGGATATGTATTTTTTCTCGCCGTTTGGAGCTTCCACGCAGAGAATCAGCATATGCTCCGCCATCCAGCCCTCCCGCTTTCCGAGAACGGAGCCGATACGAAGGGCAAAGCACTTTTTACCCAGAAGCACATTGCCGCCGTAAGCGGAGTTAATGCTCCAAATTGTATTTTCTTCAGGGAACTGGGCGATATATTTCTTTTCCGCGTCAACCTCAGCCTTGGAGTGAAGGCATTTTACGAAGTCCGCGCCCTTGTTGAGCTCCTCGATTACCGGGTCGCCTATGCGGGTCATGATGTTCATGGAAAGCACAACATAGATGGAATCGGTGATCTCGATGCCGATTTTGGAGAATTTGCTGCCTACAACCCCCATGGAATAGGGAATTACATACATTGTGCGGCCTTTCATGGCACCGTCAAAGAGCTTGCGCATCTTTGCGTACATTTCGTCCTTTTGAACCCAGTTATTGGTAGGGCCCGCATCCTTTTCCTCCGCGGTGCATATTACAGTCCTTTTTTCATCTCTTGCCACATCTTTAGGGTCGGTGCGGTAATAGTAACATCCCGGGAGTTTTTCCTCGTTAAGTTTGAGCATTTCTCCGGTGTCCACCGCCAGGGCGCGGATCGCCTCCAGCTGATCTTCGCTGCCGTCAACCCAGACGATTTCTGCGGGCTTTGTCATGGCGGCGCACTCCGCCACCCAGTCTGTCACTTTTTTGTTTTGAACCTCAATCATTTCGTTTCCTTTCTTCTATTTAACGCTTGCTTCCAAAGCGAGTTTCATCATGTTTGTGAAAGAATTTTGCCTTTCCTCCACGGTGCTCTTTGCGCCGGTTACGAAGTTGTCGCTGATGGATATGATGGAAAGGGCGTTGACATCGTTATACGCCGCGTTCATGTAAAGGGCGGCTGTTTCCATTTCCACTGCCTTTACACCCATTTTTGCCCATTTTTTCCACCAGTCGCCGAACTCGTAGAAAACATCACAGGTAACCACATTTCCTGCCTTAAATGGGATGTTCGTTTCCTTTGAAGCCGCGTAAACCTTTTCTATCAGTTTCCAGCTTGCGCTTGGGCTGTACTGCCCGGGAATATCAAAGGCGTGTTGGTAGTTGGAATCCGTGGACGCTGCAAGAGCCAGGAAAACATCTCCAAGTTCAAGTTCCTCCGTGAAAGCCCCTGCGGTGCCGATTCGGATAAGGTTTTGCACCCCGTATTCGGTGATAAGCTCCCAGGAATAAATTCCCATAGATGGCATTCCCATACCGCTTCCCTGAACGGAAACAGGAACTCCTTTGTAACGACCTGTAAAACCGTACATATTGCGGATATCGGTATAGCGAACAGGTTCTTCCAAAAAGTTTTCTGCGATAAATTTGGCTCTCAAAGGGTCGCCGGGCATGAGTACGGACTCTGCAATCTGACCTTTTGAGGCAGCAATGTGTAGTGACATGATTTCTCCTTTCGGTTTTCGTGATTTCAGGATTTCGAGATTTCGATACTTGGTATTTGGTACTTGGGTATCTGGCACACTGGGTATTTCTTCCTGCAACCTCTCGAAATTCATCAAAGCTATTTATATTGTAACACCGCCCCCGGGCTGTTTTCCAGTATTTTTTTACCGATTTCCGGGGTATTAGGGCTTATTTTTACGGTTTCCAGCTGCGGACAGTCCGCAAAAGCCTCGTCGCCTATGGAAAGAAGACTGTCGGAACCTTCAAAATGTACTATCGAGGAGCCTTTGAAAGCCCCGTCACGGATGCGGATAACGCTGTCCGGAAGGGTGACTTCCCTTATATATTGATTATCCCGGAACGCGGTCTTGCCTATTTTTTCCACCGCCAAGGTTCGCTTTACATCGGTTTCCCGAAGCTCGTCTGTGACAACTGCTTCTATGCTGCTTGGAATTTCAACATTTTCATCGGTTCCAAGGTATTTTTTGATCGATGCGGAGGTTTCAAAGATGTAATATTCAAAATCCCCGTGGGTTTCCAGTCTATATTGCTTGTGGGCGATACTTGAGCTTTCGTTGATGTCCGTTCCGAAAAGCCTGTCTATGGAAGAACCCAGGTTCACGGCATGGGAAGCCTTGAAGAGTACGATATCTTCCGGCCTGATTACAGCACGGATTTCATTTTCCAGAAGTTTCCTGTCATCGAAATATTTTGCCTGTATGCCGAGCCTGTTTGCCTCTTCAACGGTAAGGCGGATATTGATGCCGTAGCCCAGCAAGAGATCCACCTTGTGCTTTGCCAGCACAGAGGCGATTTTGCGGTGAGTATCCTCGCTGATATCTCCCAGGGCAAGGATGTCTCCGAGAACCGCGATTCGCCGACCGCCATCGGAAACCGTGATGTCGTCCATAGCGGCAAGGGTGTTGTCGATAGCCATCAGGGAGCTGTTGTAGCAATCCGCGAAAATGTTGTAACCGCAAGGATGAATGATGTTTTGCCGCATTCCGGAAGGTCTGTATGCACCGATCCCTGCGATGATTTCCTCGGTTTTGAGTTTGAGGGCTTTTCCTACGGCATAGGCAACCACGGCATTCAGAGCGTTGTGCTCTCCCGGTACGAAAACCTCCGCCTCGTGTTCTTCACCTGCCGGTCTGTCGACAATTGTGAAGCGGAGCCCGGCATTTTCCGTTTTTTTGATGTCCTTTGCATAATAGTCTGCGCCGCTGTTTTTGAGGCTGTAAGTGATGACCTTTTGGGTAAATTCATGTGCCGTCAAAATTTCGTCGTCATAGTTTATAAAGGCAAGCCCGTCAGGTTTTCCGTAGGTAGAGAGGGATAGCTTGTCCTTTGTCAGCTCCTCTCGGCTGCCGTAGCTTTCCACATGGGAAACCCCGATGTTGGTATAAACTGCCATGTCCGCTTCCAGCTGCTTTGCGGAAATTTCTACGGTTCTTGGAACGAAGGCTCCCACCTCTTGCAAATACACATTTGTCGGCCGTTTGAGCTTTTGAATGTTTCGCGTAACGGAAAACATGGAATTATTATTTCCCTTGGAAACCAAAGGGTTTTTGTAGTGGGCACGGAGCACAGACTCGATCATTTCCTTTGTGGAGGTTTTGCCTACGGAACCTGTGAGGGCGATGACCTTTGCCCTGTGAATTGAGCGAATGTAGTGGGAAGCCCGGATATAGGCATCGGTGATGACGCTGCTGCCATCCGGATTGGTGTCCGTAATCAGTAGAGAGTTCTCAAAATCGCAGGGCTTGTTTGTGATAATGCACAGGCAGCCCACGCTTACGGCGTGTTCCAAGGGGTCTTCCGAGTAGCCCGAGGAAAGAGGATCTACCTGCCAGTACATGAATACCGAATCCGGGGTGAGCCTGCGGGGATCCGCCGTAAAATCCCTCACCGGATGGTCTGCCAGAGTCCGGAATTTTTCAGGAAAGGGAAGCTCTGCGATCTCAAAGAATCGCCGCAGCGTGAGATTGCGCTTTTCCTTGTAGGCGGCGATGGCGGCTTCCTTTTCCGCCTGCTTTCTTGCCGCCTTTTCGGCCTCCTCCGCCGGATTTTTTGCGGCTTTTTCCGCTTCATCCGCTTGTTTTCGAGGGGAGGCTTCTTCGGTTTCCTTTTTTGATCCTTTTGTTTCTTTTGCTTCTTTTTCTCTTTGGGAAGCCTTTTTCTTGCCAAACAAAATCATTTTTTTCTTCTTTCTTTTCTTTTTCGTCTTTCGCTTTTGGTTTTGAGTCTTTTGTCTATATAGTGTGTCTTTCTTTATGAGAAAAAAACCATGGGAGACACATCCATGGTTTTTCGATTGCTCATGCTGTGCATTTAACTTATGCACGGGTGGGGACGGGTGAGACTTATTTTGCTGCCTTTGCAGCGTTGAATCTTTTGGTTAATCTGGAAACTTTTCTGGAAGCAGCGTGCTTGGAAATGGTTCCCTTTGCGGCAGCCTGCATCAGTTTCTTTTCTGCCAGATGAAGCTTTTCAGCGGCAAGGTCGAAGTTTTCTTCGGCCATAGCAGCCTCAAAATTTTTCAGAACAGCCTTAAGATGATTCTTAATTCTTCTGTTTCTTGCAGTTTTCTTGTCGATAACTCTGATTCTTTTCTTTGCGGATTTAATGTTTGCCATGTGTTTTTCACCCCACTTTATCAAAATTTTCATGCGTCCCGAAAACCGCATTATGCGGAAGGGGACAAGACACAAATTCGCAACTTGAATTATATACGAATAATGTTGAGTTTGCAAGGGGAAAATAGGAAAAAGACCGGAAGTTTGCGAAGTTTTGCGAAAAGTTTGAAAAAGTTTCCGAAGATGTATGGGGCGAATTTAGAAAAGTGCAAAAAAGGAGGGGGATACGGATGAATTACAGGACGGATCTTGCCGTTGAGCTTGAGGAAATGCTATGGGCGGCAGGGGGCAAAGGCAGCGGTATCGGCGGCGGTGATGTCGATGCCGGAGAGGAGAAAAGCGCGCCCGCCCGGAACATAACGGGATATATCAAGAAGCAGTCCCAAATAGACGAGGATATTTCGGTGATTGACATAAAAATCACAGACGAAGCCGGGGCAAGGGCTTTCGGAAAGCCGAGGGGCAGATATGTTACACTGGAAATTCAGGGACTTGCAGATAAGAAAAATGGGATAAAGGAGCGGGCCGCGGCGGCACTGGCTGATGAACTGGCAAAATTTGTTAAACACGACTATTGCCTCAAAGTCCTGGTTGTGGGTCTGGGAAACGAAAAGGTGACCCCAGACAGCCTCGGGCCCCATACCGTTGATAAGGTAAAAATCACCTCGCACCTTTTCAAAATTTTCGGATGTGAGGGTGATTTTGACTATTCAAATGTATGCGGTTTCAATCCCTCCGTCACCGGAGTCACCGGACTTGAAACCGCAGATCTGATACAGCAGGTGGTTTCCATGGCGAGGCCCGATGCGGTCCTCGCCATAGATGCCCTTGCCGCAAAGGACATCCGCAGGCTCAGCACCACAATCCAGATTTGCGACACGGGCATCATGCCCGGAGCGGGCATGGGAAACCGCCGCAGGGAAATCAGTGAAAAGACAGTGGGCTGCCCGGTTATTTCCATCGGGGTGCCAACTGTCATCGACTCCCGTACGCTGATTCTGGAAGCCGCAGAGAATCTCGAGGATTGGAGGGGCGCGCCCGGAGGCCCGACCGGAAACAGTCGATCCGCCGCCTCTGCCCGGAGCGGCCGGCCAAGCAGCCCTGCCGGAAGCAGGCAACCGGAGGGCACTGCCCAAAGCGGCGCCCTGGAAAAATATCTGGAAAGCCGGGACTTTGATATGATCGTTACCTCAACAGACATCGATGAGATAATCAAAGATTTTGCGGACATAATTTCAAATGCCATAAATATAACCCTGCATCCCGGCATATATTCTAAGGTGAAGTAAAGCCGAGAAAAATTCTGACTGAATTTGACTAAAATTTTGGGCTAAAGCTCAGAAAAAACCTCGGCGGAGAAGTTTACAGAAAATTCGGCGGAACGCGGAGGAGCACATGGGAACGAAAAGGGGGCTTGCAAAATTAACGCTGGGAGTTTATGTTTTGAGCGCGGCAATATCCTACGGGACAATTCCAAAGGGCGAGATGGGAGGCGGGCTTTTCTCTGCCTTTGCGGAGAAAAAAGCTGCGATGAATGCGGAAAATTTCGGGATAATGTGTATTTCCGCAGCATATCCCGGCATCGACATGGAGCCCACCGGCCTGGAAAAAGCCTTACAAGCCGATGATACAGATGTCAAAGATGATAAAGCCGCCATTGACAATGGGCAGGAAAGCACCCTCCAAACCGATGAAGAAGCTGACAAGAGCAAAATACAGGTGGTGGCAAACGATTCTAAAAAGGATACGGAACCCCGGGTTTTCGGAAAAGATCCGGTGGTGCTGATCGTGCATACCCACGCAACGGAATCTTATCTTCCCTCATCGGAGGGCAATTATCACCGCAAAGGGCGGCTGAATACGGTAAGAGATGCCGGAGATGTTTTGGCAGAAACCCTTGACAAAGCAGGTGTGCCTTGCGTTCACGACTCTACGCTCCACGATGAAAAATCCTATAATCAGGCATACAGCCGCTCCTATGAAACCACGGAAGCCCTGCTAAAAAAATATCCCGGCATTGAGTGCGTCATAGATTTACACAGAGATGCAGTTCCCGGAGAAGTAACAGCCGCCACGGTATCCATAAATGGGAAAAAATGTGCGAAATATTCCTATGTAGTAAGCACCGCCGTGGATACATATTCCGCCAACAAGGCATTTATACAAAAAATGAACGCAACCGCGAGGACAAAATATGATGGATTTACAGGAAATATTTTGGAAAGAGGCTACAGGTACAATCAAAATCTCTCTTCAAAATATATGCTGCTTGAAATCGGCTACAACCGAAACGATATAGAAGAGGTTCGGAATACCGCAGAATATTTCGGCAAGATTCTGGCGGAGACACTGAAACACGAAAAGTAGGATCTGCCGCCTCGGACAAATAAAGAAAGGAAACGAAATGAAGAATTTTTGGGAATGTCTGCTGATTGCGACCCTGTTTTTTGTGGCGACCCTGGCG
>CAVJCN010000053.1:0-8523 GCA_963647945.1 Absicoccus sp.
GAGCTATGGTTTACACCATCGAAAAAAATCCGGAAGCGGCGGAAACCGCAGCGAAGAATGTGAAAAACCTGGGCTATGCCGACAAGGTCAAGATATTCGTAGGCGACGGGGAGGAAGTTATAAATCAGCTTCGGGAAGATGGCGAGGCACCCTTTGACTTCGTGTTCATAGACGCGGCGAAAAGCCATTACAAGCGGTTTTTAGAGAGCACGCTGCCGCTTTGCAACAGCAAGACCCTGATCATATCGGACAATGTCCTGTTTCGGGGGCTGGTTGCAGACGATAGTTACGACTCAAGAGGAAAATATAAGACGAATATACGAAAAATGCGGGAATTTCTCGATTTTATACATCAAGACCCGCGATTTGCAAGCAGCGTGATGGCGGTAGGCGACGGACTTGCCCTCACGAGGCTGAAATAAACGGAGAAATACGGAATTTAATGAAGAAAATAGAGTTGCTCGCTCCTGCGGGAGATTTGGAAAAACTGAAAATAGCCGTTCTGTACGGTGCAGATGCCGTATATTTCGGGGGTGAATGCTTTTCACTAAGAGCAGGGGCAGGAAACCTTACATATGATGAAATGGGTGAGGGCATAGAATTTGCCCACGCCCGGGGAGTAAAATGCTATCTTACCATAAACATTTTCGCACACAACCGGGATATACGCCCCCTTCGGGAATACCTGGAAAAGATAAGAACGCTGGCAATCGATGCCTTTATCGTAAGCGATCCGGGCATCATTATGCTGATACAGGAGATGATTCCGGAGGCGGAGATTCATCTCAGCACCCAGGCAAATATGACCAATTACCAGACGGCGAATTTCTGGTATCATATCGGTGTACGCCGCATCGTCCTTGCCAGAGAGCTTAGCTTTGGGGAAATTGCAGAAATCAGGCAAAACACTCCGAAAGACTTGGAATATGAGGCCTTTGTCCATGGTGCAATGTGCATTTCCTATTCGGGAAGATGCCTTTTAAGCAATTTTATGATTGAAAGAGATGCAAACCGGGGAATGTGCGCTCATCCTTGCCGCTGGAAATACGCTTTGGTTGAAGAACAAAGGCCGGGGCAGTATTATCCCATCGAGGAGGACGACAGGGGTACATACATCCTCAACTCTCGGGATCTTTGCATGATTGAGCACATACCTGAGCTTGTGGAATCCGGGCTTTCCTCCCTGAAAATCGAAGGCAGGATGAAGAGCATTTTCTATGTGGCGACCATAATCGCAGCATACAGAAAAGCCATCGACGCATACTATGAAAATCCTGTAAAATACGAGTTTAAGCAGGAATGGATGGAGGAAATGAAAAAGGTGAGCCACAGGGAATTTACCACTGGCTTCTATTTCAACAACCCCACCAACAAAGACCAGAATTATCGCACCAGCGCATATACCCGGGACTATATATTTACGGGTCTTGTGAAAGATTACGACCCGAAGACGGGATTTGCCACGGTGGAGCAGAGAAACAAGATGGTGCTGGGAGAAGAAATTGAAATCTTCGGGCCGGGGCAGGATTATTTTGTGCAAGAACTCCGGGAGATGTATGACGAGGAGGGTAACCCAATAGACTCGGCACCACATCCCCAGCAGATTCTCAAAATAAAAATGGCAGAGCCGGTAGGCGAAAATTTTATGCTTCGTAAGAAAAAGGAGAAATAAAAATGTCAAACGATTTAGGCGGCGGGCCCAGTAGCAAGGGCGCAAACGAAAGCAATCTAAAGAAATTTTGGAAGAAGTTAACTCACAAAGACGATTCACAGCAGCTTGAAGAAGAAGTAATGTCCATGCTGGAAGCCGGGCAGGAATCCGGTATTCTTAAAGAAGAGGGCAAGAAGATGATAAATTCCATCTTTGCCTTTGACGATAAGCTGGCATATGAGATAATGACTCCCCGTACCGATGTTTTTGTAATCGATATCGACGATCCGCCGGAAGAATATCTCAATGACCTGATGACCCTGCGATATTCCAGAATACCGGTGTGCAAGGGGGAAACCGACAATATCATCGGCATTTTGCACATAAAGGACTATTTGATTCAGGCATGGGAAAAGGGATTTGACGGTGTGGATATCGCTTCCATCATCAGAAAGGCGTATTTTGTGCCGGAAACCAAAAATATAGACTCGCTGCTCTACGAAATGCAGGCTGCAAAACAGCAGATCGCCATCTTGATTGACGAATACGGCGGATTCAGCGGTATCGTCACCATGGAGGATATCATAGAGCAGGTCGTAGGCGACATCGATGACGAATACGATGAAGAAGAAGAAATAATAGACAAGGTTGACGATAACACTTATCTCGTAGACGGAGATGTGGATCTTGACGATTTGGATGAGGAACTTGGAATCGACCTTGTTTCAGAAACCAGCGAAACCATCGGAGGCTTCCTTATCGACATACTCGGTGAAATTCCCGACGAAAAAGACGCGGGACGGGTAATCGAGTTTGAAAACTACCGCTTCAAGATAATGGCTGTTCAGGATAGGCGCATAGAGCGTGTAAAAATATATATCCTGCCAAAGGATGCCGAAGAAGATGACGGTTCGTTTACATTATCCTAATAGGATGTAATATATAAAATTTAAGAGGTGCAAAAAATGAGTGAAAAAACATGTAATTGCAATTGTGCCGAAAAAAGGAAAGAGCAGTTCAAAGAGCTGCAGCCTGTTTTAGACCAATATGCAAAAGTACCGGGTAGTTTGATTACTATCCTCCAAAAAGCTCAGGATATCTATGGCTATCTGTCAATCGACACGATCAACTATATATCCGACGCAACCGGAATAAAGCCGGCGAAGATTTACGGCGTTGCAACATTTTACGCGCAGTTCAGACTTCAGCCAATCGGCAAGTATCTCATCATGCTTTGCCAGGGTACCGCGTGCCATGTAAACGGCTCGGAAATCATCGAAGAAGCTGTTTGTGAGTATCTCGGAATTAAGGACGGCGAAACTACCGAAGACGGCATTTTCACGCTTAACGATGTAGCATGTCTCGGATGCTGCTCCCTTGCTCCGGTAATGATGATAAAAAGCGCTGAAGGCGACGAAACTTACGGAAACCTTACAAAGGACAAAGTTACCCAGATTCTCGCTGAAATCAGAGAAAGAGCATAGGAGGTACATAGTATGAAAGTAGTAGTTGGACAAGGCAGCTGCGGTATTGCTACCGGCGCTAAAAAAACGGTTGCCGCATTAGAAAAATTGATCGCCGAAAAAGGCCTCGGCGTTGAAGTCGGAACGGTGGGATGCGTTGGTACCTGCTATTTGGAACCAATCGTAGATGTATACGATGACAACGGCGAAATTACAAGATATGTCAAGGTTCAGCCGGACAAGGTTGAACAGATTGTTGAAAGCCACCTTGTAAACCATAAGGTTTGTGCAGAGCTTGCAATCACAGAAGAAGACAAGCAGTTTATCGGTAAACAGCAGAGAGTGGTTCTGAGAAACTGCGGAATTATCAATCCGGAAAACATCGACGAATACCTTGCGGTAGACGGTTACAAGGCTATCGAAAAGGTTCTCAAATCAATGAAACCGGAAGAAGTTATCGAAGAAATCAAGATTTCCGGACTCAGAGGCAGAGGCGGCGCAGGCTTCCCTACATGGTTCAAGTGGAATGCCGCAAAGCAGAGCCCGGGAAAAGAAAAATATTTGGTATGTAACGCTGACGAGGGAGATCCGGGGGCATTCATGGATCGTTCCGTTTTAGAGGGTGACCCTCATTCACTTCTCGAAGGTATGATCATCGGCGGATATGCCATGGGCGCATCCCAGGGCGTTATCTACTGCCGTGCAGAGTACCCGCTTGCCATCAAACGACTGGAAATCGCTATGGCTCAGGCAAGAGAAAGAGGATACCTTGGCAAGAACATCTTCGGAAGCGGCTTTGACTTTGATATCTATATCAAGGCAGGTGCCGGCGCTTTCGTATGCGGCGAAGAAACCGCGCTTATCGCTTCATTAGAGGGCGAAAGAGGTATGCCTAGACTGAAACCGCCGTTCCCGGCAGCAAAGGGATTCTGGCAGAAACCGACCGACATCAACAATGTAGAAACATTGGCAAACGTTCCTTGGATCATCTTTAACGGCGGAGCTGCATTCGGCAAGTTCGGCACAGAGGCTTCCAAGGGTACAAAGGTATTCGCTCTTGCAGGAAAGATCAAGAAGGGCGGCCTCGTAGAAGTACCTATGGGCATGACCCTCAGAGAGGTTCTTTTCGGCATCGGCGGCGGCATCAAGAACGACAGAGAGTTCAAGGCTGTTCAGATGGGCGGCCCGTCCGGCGGATGTATTCCGGCACACCTCATCGACACCCCTGTTACCTATGAAGACATCAACAAGACAGGTGCAATCGTAGGTTCCGGCGGTATGATCGTCATGGACGAGGACACCTGTATGGTTGATATGGCAAGATACTTCCTGAACTTCACCCGTGACGAATCCTGCGGCAAGTGTAACTACTGCCGTATCGGCACCAAGAGAATGCTGGAGATCCTCGAAAGAATCACCAAGGGCGAGGGCAAAGACGGAGATATCGAGCTTCTGGAAGAACTGGCAGGAAAGATCAAAGACGGTTCCCTTTGCGGACTGGGTCAGACCGCTCCGAACCCTGTACTTACTACCATCAAGTATTTCAGAAATGAGTACGAAGACCATATCTATAACCACAAATGTACCGCGAAATCCTGCAAGGCTCTCGTAACTTACTCGATTACAGACGCTTGTAAGGGCTGTACCGCTTGTTCCCGCAAATGTCCTGTTGGAGCTATTTCCGGCGAAGTTAAGGGTCAGCATGTTATCGACAAAGAAAAATGCATCAAATGCGGCAAGTGCTTAGAAACCTGCAAATTTGGCGCAATCGAGAAGAAATAGAGGGGAGGAAAAGGTAATGAACAAATATAGATTAAACATAAACGGCAAAGAAGTTACAGGTTTTGCCGGACAGACTATTCTTGAAGTTGCCAGAGAAAATGATATTTTCATTCCAACTCTTTGCTACGACGAAAGAACAAAAATTTACGGTTCCTGCGGTCTTTGTATGTGCGAGGTAGACGGAAATCCGAAGCTCTGCAAGGCTTGCGCGACGGAAATCGCTCCGGGAATGATCGTTAACACAAATACGGACAGAGTCATCGAGTCAAGAAAGACCAACCTTGAACTTCTGCTTTCCAATCACACAGGGGATTGCAGACCGCCTTGCGTACTGGCTTGCCCTGCAAAGACTGACTGTCAGGGATATGTAGGCCTTATCGCAAACGGCGAATTTGAGGCTGCTCTTGAACTGGTAAAGGACAAGATTCCGCTGCCGGCGGCTCTTGGCAGAGTTTGTCCGCATCCTTGCGAAGAGGCTTGCAGAAGAGGACTCGTTGACGAGCCGATTTCCATTCAGCAGCTCAAGAGATTCGTTGCGGACAACGACCTTGACGGTGACAGATTCATCCCTGAGTGCGAAGAAGACACAGGAAAGAGCGTTGCCATCATCGGCGGCGGCCCTATGGGACTTTCCGCGGCATATTTCTTAAGACAGATGGGTCACAGAGTAACCATCTTTGAGGCAATGCCGAAGGCAGGCGGTATGCTCAGATACGGCATTCCGGAATACAGACTCCCGAAGGCTGTTCTTGACGAAGAAATCGCAACCATTGAAATGATGGGCGTTGAGATCATCACAAATACAAAGATCGGTGAAGACATTCCGTTTGAGACAGTCAAGGCTGACTTCGATGCGGTTCTCCTCGGCATCGGCGCGTGGGTTTCCACAGGCGTCGGCTGCAAGGGTGAAGACGCAGAGGGCGTAATCGGCGGTATCGATTTCCTTAGAAAAGTTGTAAGAAACGAAGAAATCGGCATGGGCGAAAAGGTTGCTATTGTCGGCGGAGGAAACACCGCAATGGACGCTTGCAGAACCGCCGTAAGACTTGGCGCAAAGGAAGTTTATAACATTTACAGAAGAACAAAAGACGAGATGCCTGCCGACATGGTAGAAATCGAAGAAGCAGAGGAAGAGGGCGTAATCTTCAAGAACCTCACCAACCCTCTGGAAGTTGTAAAGGACGAAAATGGTCATGTCAAGGAAGTTATCCTTCAGGTTATGGAACTTGGCGAACCGGATGCTTCCGGCAGAAGAAAACCTGTTCCTGTTGAAGGCAAGACAGAAACTCTGGCTATCGACACCATGATCCTTGCTATCGGACAGGCGGTTGACGCTTCCATCTTTGACTGCGACAAAACCAGAAAGAATGCCATCGCTTATGACCCTGAAACCTTCATGACCAGCATCCCTGGCGTATTTGCAGGAGGCGACTGCGGTAATGACAAGATTTCCATCGCGGTAGAAGCAATCGCAGACGCTCGCAAGGTATCCGACATCATCGACGCTTATCTTGACGGCGAAGAAGTAAAATACGAAAAACCTTTCTTCGTAGAAAGAGATGATATTACAGAAAAGACCTTTGAAGACAGAGAAAGACTTTGCAGACCGACCCTTCCGCAGCTTAGTCCGGAAGAAAGAAAGGACAACTTTAGCGAAGTTATTCCTTATGCCTACACAGAAGAGCAGGCTATGGCAGAGGCCTCAAGATGCCTTGAATGTGGCTGCCACGACTACTTTGAATGTAAGCTCATTGACTTTGCGAACCAGTACGAAGTTAACCCTGAAAGATTTGCAGGGGACAAGAATACCATCGAATACGAGGACGCTCACCCGTTCATCGTAAGAGATCCGAACAAGTGCATCCTTTGCGGACTTTGTGTAAGAGTCTGCGACGAGGTTATGGGTGTTGGCGCTCTGGGTCTTGTTCACAGAGGCTTCGACACGGTTGTTAAGCCGAACATGGAAAAACCGCTCATCGAGTCCGGCTGTATTTCCTGCGGTCAGTGCGTAAGCGTATGTCCTACCGGCGCGCTCCAGGAAAAGACTTCCATGATCAAGGAAACTCCGCTGGCTGCCGACATTACAGAAACCACTTGCTCCTATTGCTCCGTTGGCTGCTCCTTGAAGCTGGAATCCTACGGCGATCTCCTCATCAAGGCAAACCCTGATAAGGACGGCGTTGTAAACAAAGGACTTCTTTGCGGCAAGGGTAAATGGGGATTTGACTGCTCCGTACTGGAAGGCAAGATCGAAGATCCGCTGGTAAAGGAAGACGGCAGATTCAGAGAATCCGATTATCACGAGGTGGCGGTTCTCGTAGCTAAGAGAATGCAGAGCATCGGCGCAAAATACGGAAAGGACGCAATCGCGGTTGCAATTTCCGACAGATATACAAACGAAGAAGCATATGCTATGAAGAAGATGGCAGAAGTTATGGGAGCAAAGGTTCTTTGCATGAACAACCGTGCAAACGGACTTTCGGAAGTTCTTGGCTTTGACGCTTCCCCGAACACCATCGACGAGCTTCTTTCCACCAATGTGATCCTGCGAGTAGGATTTGAGGACAACGATTCCAGAGTTATTGCCCTCAAGATGAAACAGGCTGCGGAAGCAGGGGCAAATGTGATTACTGTTTGCAACGGCGAAAATGACCTGGGATTCCTCAAGGAAATCGCAAAGGCTATCATCGACAGCGGCAAGGCTAAGAAGGTAGCGGGCTACGATGAATTTGCAGCATCCCTTGCAGGCGTTAAGGTTTCCGAGGAAGCCAAGGCTATCGCGGATGCTTACCTTGGGGCTAAGAAGGCAATGATCGTTTACCAGCAGAACTTCCTGACGGTGGACGGCGCAAAACTTGTGGGCGACATCGCAATGCTTTCCGGTCACATCGGATCGCCTAGAAACGGTATCCTCATGGTTAAGCCGAAGAACAATTCTCAGGGACTCATCGACATGGGAATCACCGCAGGCAAGGAAGCCCTGGAAGGCGTGAAGGCTCTCGTAGTATTCGGCGAAAATGCCGACATCGACACGACGGGACTTGAGTTCCTTGCAGTATGCGATACCCACATGACGGAACTTGCAGAAAAGGCAAATGTTGTAATTCCGGGAACGGGCTTTGCGAGTACGGACGGTACTTATACCAATACCGAAAGAAGATTACAGCCTGTAACCAAATGTTGTGATTCCTGGAACGGGCTTTGCGAGTGCGGACGGCACTTATACCAACACCGAGAGAAGACTCCAGCCTGTAACCGCAGCCATCGACGAAGATATCCTCTTCACCAACTGGGAAGTTGCCGCGGAGATTGCAAGCATATTTGAAGTTGAATTCGGATGGGACACCGAGGAAGACATTTCCGTTGAAATGTGCGACAAGGTTCCGGCATATAAATACGCAGAAGTCGGCGAAGTTCTGGGTGGCGCAATTGCTCCAACAAGCGAAGCAAAATTAGCTGTCGTAGGCGATGGCCCGGTGGTTGACCTGCTTCCTTGCACGGACAGCCTGATGCAGGACATCATGGACAGACTTCCGAAGGCTGCGAACCCGACAGCATAGTACAAAACGGATTGTTTGTATAAATATACGAAAACTCCTATGATAAGGATAAGGGGCTGCCGCACAG
>CAVJCN010000054.1:0-8489 GCA_963647945.1 Absicoccus sp.
GCCCCAAGCTACCGCATCTTGTCTTCGATTTCCCTTTGGCTGCCCTTTTCCAGCTGAAGTTCAGCCTCCACCGCGATAAAACCGTTTTCCTGTAAAACGCTCCTGCGATAGCCAAACTGCATTTCCTCCGGGCTGAAAACCCGTTCCTCTGTGCCATCCGGCGACACCGCCCGCACGCTGCGAACAATATCTTTCAGCTCTCCTCCGTAGGCACCCGCGTTCATAAAAAGCCCCCCTCCGAGGGTTCCCGGGATCCCGCTGGCAAACTCGAAGCCTGAAAGCCCTCCGCTAAGCAATATTCGCGCAAGAGCCGACATATATATTCCGGTTTGACAGATGACTTTGTCACCGTTTACCACAACATCAGAAAAGTCCTGCATTTTGATGACAGCCCCTTTGTAGCCCTCGTCCCGGAACAGCACATTCGAGCCGTTTCCCAGGAAGAAATGTGGGATTTCGTATCTTGTAAGGGCTTTGAGGACTTCCCTCAGCACCTTGACGGAAGAAACCTTAATGAGAGCTGCCGCATTTCCGCCGGCCTTAAATGAAGTGTAGGCACTCATATCGGCGTTTTCCTCGATTACAATTTCGGCGGCAAGTTCATTTGCAATTTCGGCCGAAATCTCGGAATTTCCGTTGAATACCTCGCCGGATACGATTTCACTCATCGCTTTCTTTATATTTTCCTGCATCTGCTGCATCTGCGTCTTTTTCTCTGTTTTCACAAAAGATGTCCTCCTTGCTCACATTGTATTTACTGAAATTCTCATATGAGAATGTATCGGTTTCCAGTGCTTTGCTCTGCAATTTGGCATTTATGCCCCGGCTGGTATATGTATAAATCAGCGCGAAAACCGGAACTCCCAGAATCATTCCCAGGAAGCCGAAGAGCCCGCCTCCTACGATGATCGCAAACATTACCCAGAAACTTGCCAATTTCGTGGTTTTTCCCAGAATCTTCGGCCCGATGATATTTCCGTCAAGCTGCTGGATTATGAGAATAATGATCGCAAATTTCAACGAGGAAATTGGGTCGATTATCAGCAATATTATGATCGACGGGATTGCACCGATGAAAGGCCCGAAGAACGGAATAATATTGGTAACCCCCACCACCACGCTGATGAGCATGGTCATCGGAATTTTAAATATAGTCAGCACGATGAAGCAAAGCACTCCGATAATTGCCGAGTCAATTATTTTGCCGTTTATGAAGCCTCCGAAAGTCTGATTGCTGAGCCTTCCCAGCTCAAAAATTTTCTCCGCTCTTTCCTCGCTGAAGAGGGCGAGCACTAACTTACGGGCCTGACCCGAGAAAAGTTCTTTGCTGTTGAGAAGGTACACGCAAATAATCAGCGCCACGAAGATATCCAGCACCGTTCCCAGGGTTCCCACCACGCCGCTTAAAATCGCCTCTGCCCCAGGCAGCACCTTGTCCTGAGCCCAAACCATCAGCGTATCGGAAAGATTTGCCAGTTTTCCCTGTAAGATTGCCGCAAGCTCAGGGTTTTGATCCACATTCGTGCTTATCCAGTCCTGGGCCCGGGAAACCATGTCCGGGGCAGCGATCACAAGGCCTGCGATGCTCTCCCAAAGGCTTGGGATTACCAGCATCAGCAGCCCCGCAACTACTACGATCAGCAGTGCCAGTGCCGCCAGAGTTCCGCAAAACCTGGCGAAACGAAAGCACTTTATCTGCTTCTTAAAGCGGGCTTTGTTGCGCTTGTAAACAAGTCTGACCGTTGAGTTATATATCGGACAAAGGAGATATGCCATGACGATGCCTATGTAAAATGGCATCAAAATGTCGTTAATCTTGTCAAAGCCGCTTTTTATCACCGGTATATGGTTTACCACATAGTAAGCAATGATGAGAATAACGCCGATGAAAAGGAACATGAGCGTCTGCTGAAGATATTTGTTCTTTAACTTGAGTTTTTTCTCGTTCATTTTTCTCTCCGTATATGTTATACTTATTTATACTTACTTTTATTATACAACAAATAAAGGAAATGTGAAATGAGAATTTTGGTTATAAGCGATACCCACGGCAAAATTGACCGTGTGATTGAGGTATATAAAAAGCTGGTGCAGGAGGCACCTTTGGATATGCTCGTCCACTGCGGAGATCTTTTTGGGGACGCGCAGGAAATCAGGGCGCGGCTCGGGGTTCCCATGCTGGCGGTTAAGGGTAACTGTGACGGCTGCTTTGACTCCGAAAGCTATGGGATTCTGGAAACGGAATTTGGCAACATTCTGGTCACTCACGGCCACATGGAGGATGTGCATTTCAATATGCAAAAGCTCTTTTACAGGGCGCAGGAAATGGGCTGCATCGGGGCATTTTTCGGGCACACCCACAGGAGCGTTTTTGTGGAAACAGGTGGCGTTTATCTCTTGAATCCGGGAAGTATCAGCCGCCCCCGGGACGGCAGCGGCGGCACCTTCGGGCTGGTTGTGACCTCGGAGAACGAGCTCTGGGGCAAAATTTACCGCTACGAGGATTTTATCGGCGACTCCAAAAGTGGCTCCCAAGGCGGGCTTGACGGAAGCTCCCGAGGCGGGTTCCAAAACGGCTCTCAAGGCGACAGTTCCCAAGGCGATAGCTCCCGAGGCGGCAAAGACACTTCCGCAGCAAAACCCTCGGCAAAGCCCAAGGTAAAGGGCGGTCACCTGCGGGATCTGATAAACTACAGCGACCGGTTTTAAGCGAGTATCCTCGAGTATCAGCGAGTATAATCCGGAACAATCCCATATCACCCGGCATATAAATTACATTCAATTTTTATTTGTGCCGCCGGCGCGGCAGAACGGAGATTTTTATGAATACCATAGAAAACGCAAAGAAAAACCCGCTTGTTTCCGAGATGGCAAGCTATAAAGAAATTTTTTGGATCAATCCGGACAGCGGAAAGCCCGCGACCTTTGACATCGGCATGGCGGACATCGAAGAGGCGGCGGCAAGGCTCTTGCGCTTTGCTCCCTATATTGCCAAGGCATTCCCGGAAACCGCCAAATCCGGTGGCATCATCGAATCGGATTTGGCGGAAATCGGGCGCATGAAATCCCGGCTCGAACAAAGCGGCGGCCCGATTTCCGGCAGGCTGCTCCTGAAGCTGGACAGCAACCTGCCGGTTTCCGGCTCCATCAAAGCTCGGGGCGGCATCTACGAAGTCCTGAAATTCGCAGAAGAAGTTGCCCTCGGTTCCGGAATGCTGACTATGAACGACGATTACAGCATTCTCACGGAAGACCGTTTTCGGGAGCTTTTTTCCCGCTATTCCGTGGCGGTGGGCTCCACCGGGAACCTCGGGCTTTCCATCGGCATCATCAGCGCGAAACTGGGATTTAAGGTAACGGTGCACATGTCCGCAGACGCAAGACAATGGAAAAAGGATCTGCTTCGGGAAAAGGGCGTTACCGTCATCGAATATCCGGAGGACTATCAGGTTGCGGTGGCGCAAGGGAGAGCCGAAGCCGCCTCTGACCCTACCTGCCACTTCGTGGACGACGAGGGCTCCCTTGACCTTTTCCTTGGATATGCGGTTGCCGCCCTCAGGATCGGCGCTCAGTTTGAAGCCGCCGGCGTTACGGTGGACGATGAACACCCGCTGTTTGTCTACATTCCTTGCGGCGTTGGTGGCGCCCCGGGAGGCGTTTCCTTCGGGCTGAAGCAGATTTACGGCGAGGCGGTTCATATCTTCTTCGCAGAACCCACCCACGCCCCTTGTATGACTCTGGGGCTTGTCACCGGGCTTCACGACGGCATTTCCTGCAAAGATATTGGAATCGACGGAATCACCGACGCAGACGGGCTTGCGGTAGGCAGAGCCTCCCGCCTTGTATCCTCCATCATGCAGACCCTCGTGGACGGCTGCTTTACCATCGAGGACGAGAAGCTTTATCCCTTCCTCACCGACCTCGCAGACAGCGAAAACATCTACATCGAGCCATCCTCCTGCGCGTCTTTCACAGGCCCGGTGCTGGTAACCGCCGCAAAGGGGTATCTCGAAGAAAAGGGCCTTGCAGACAAAATGCAAAATGCCACTCACATTTTGTGGGCGACGGGGGGCAGCATGGTTCCGGAAGCGGAAATGCAAAAGTATTACGAAAGAGGACAGAAAGCCGGTAAATAAGATGATGAATCACATTTCAAAAGATTTGATAGGAAGTGCCGCGGCGTTTTTCAAGGTGCTGGGGGACGAAACCAGGATGAAAATCCTTTGCACCATAGCAGACGATGAGGTCTGCGTCAACGACATCGCGGAGGCGGTTGACATGACAAAATCCGCGGTTTCACACCAGCTGAAGCTGCTCAAAGACGACGACCTTGTAAAAAGCCGCCGGGAGGGCAAAAACATCTTTTACTCTCTCGACGACCAACATGTTATAGATATGCTGGACATAGCCTTTGTCCATATCACTCACAAAAATCACGGTGCGGGCTGCACTTGCTCCTGCTGCCACGATGCGGAGTAGCCTACAGGAGCTCCAGCTTGCTTTGGATTTTGTACTTTTCCTTTAGCTTTCCAAGCTCCGCAAAATGGGGCTGCTGTCCGTGCTTCTGCTGCAGCTCCTTGCTCTCCCATTTTTCGAGAAGCAGAATTTCATTGTCCCTGTCTGCGGAAAAAAAGTAATCATATTGCAGGCAGCCCTCGTCCTGTCTGGACTTTTCTATAACGCCGGCAGCTTTCGCCTCTTCATAAAACTTTTGAAGAGCTTCGCCATTTTCGGCTCTGTAAAACACATGAATAGTTAACATTTTTCTTATCTCCTTTCGATAGCTGTTAAGCTTATTTTACCACAATATCAGACTGGTAGAAAGCATCTATTTCGTCAACGATTGCTTAAATGCCTGTACGCTCGCCTGCGCATCCTTCTTTAAGTATTTTCTTACAGACTCCGCCACGATTTTTTTCGTACAATATGGGTCTTGTTTTGCGACAATTGCTCGGATTTCTTCAACATTTTCTTCGATGTAATCCCTTAATTCGGTTTTAATTTCTTTTTCAGTAAGAGCGTGCAGAGCAAGATTTTCTTTATTCTGCTCAAGATATTTTCTTGCATAACATATTCCTGCGATTTCCTTCTGTTATCAGTAATGTCTTTGCAAAGTATGGTTTATCTTCATGCCTCCGGTCTATCCCTAAATGCAGGCTTTTCTCGTCTATGTTTTTAAGCAGCAAATATTTTACTTTAATACAAGAATCTTGTATTTTCCCGCCCTTAAACCATAGATACTCGGATTTCTTCAAAACTGCATCAATGCAAGCAAGGCTACAGATTCTATCAAGGTAATCTCTGTATGCTTTCGCATTTAACTTACGCAATGAAGCCAAAGTAATGCTTTCATCTCTTACTCCCTTTGCAAACCGTTTCCCCGTCATTGGTGTGTTCGCATAAATGTAATTTGCACCCAACAGGTGAAAAACCTCACTGCCATCTGTAAATATGATTTTTACTTCGGTATCGTCTTCCAATGTAAAAATAAAAACTCTCGTGCACAAATATTTTTCATAAAAGTCCACCAAGAGTCTTAACGATATTTCCTGCTCCTGTGGCAGCGACTCTCTGTTGATCAAATCACAAATGGATAACATCATTCTTCTCCCTACATTTTTCTCCGGAGTTGAATAAAGGCTCGATTCAGTGTGAACCAAGCCTTTCTTTCTAAAAAACGGATAGCTGACAACATAACACCTATTGCCGAGCATTCATGGTATGTTTAATGTCCCCCACTAGGGAAAGAGGTGCTATCCCATTGAGCCTCTCAAAAGATTTCTCTTTTCAGCTGTTATTATATGAAATTTTTCAATAAAAATCAACGCTTTTCTTGAAAATTTTTGTTATCTTTTGTTATTCCGCTGCAACTTTTTTCAGACTTCTTTCAGCAAAAAGTGAAAAGCTTATTAGATGCGACCTATTTCACCCGCAGCGCCCGCATGGCGTTGATGATGGCGATTACCGATACGCCTACATCCGCGAACACCGCCGCCCACATATTTGCAAGTCCTATCGCGCTGAGTACAAGAACAATCAGCTTTACCGCAAGAGCAAAGACCACATTCTCCTTTGCGATGGTGAGGGTCTTTCTGGCAATGTCCATCAAATCAAGAAGCTTCGACGGCTCATCGGTCATGATAACCACATCCGCAGCCTCGATAGCCGCGTCTGACCCTAAGCCTCCCATGGCAGCTCCGATATCCGCTCTGGCAAGCACCGGCGCATCGTTTATGCCGTCGCCCACGAACATGAGCTTGCCTTTCGGGGACTTCTCCGCCAGAAGTCTTTCCACCTCACGGACTTTGTTCTCCGGAAGAAGCTCCGCGTGCACCTCATCGATTCCCAGTTTTGCGCCCACGCTTTCTGCCACCGCTTTGCTGTCTCCCGTGAGCATAACGGTTTTGATTCCTCTTGCCTTTAGTCCTGCGATTGCGGAAGCCGCGTCTTCTTTGATTTGATCTGCTATGGTCACGCAGCCGGCGTATTTTCCGTCAACTGCCACATGAACCACGGTTCCGGCTTCCTCCGAAGCCCTATACTCGATTCCTTCGCGCTCCATCAGCTTGCCGTTTCCTGCAAGAACCTTTTTGCCGCCGATAACAGCCTCAACACCGTGACCTGCGATTTCGCGTACATCGTCAATCTGCGATTTGTCGATTTCCGAGCCCGCCTTCGCCTCATATTCCTCTGTCAGCGAAACAGAAATCGGGTGGGTGGAGTTTGCCTCGGCATACGCCGCAAGTTTCAGAACCTCTTCTGCGGTGAAATTTCCCGCAGGTTTTACGCTCTCCACCTGGAAAACGCCCTTGGTAAGGGTACCGGTCTTGTCCATAACCACAAACTCGGTGTGTGCCGCCGCTTCCAGATAGTTACTGCCCTTAACCAGCAAGCCAATTTTCGAGGAAGCACCGATTCCGCCAAAGAAACTCAGCGGCACCGAAATTACCAGCGCACATGGGCAGGAAACTACCAGGAAGTTCAGCGCCCTATAAATCCAGTCTTTGAACAAGGCTCCCGAAAATCCCCCGGCACTTCCCACAAGCCCGCTTCCGATGAGAATCGGCGGAAGAAGCGCCAAAGCCACTGCAGCCCCTACTACCGCCGGAGTGTAGACCGCCGCAAATCGGGTGATGAAATTTTCCATCCGAGCCTTTTGGCTGCTGGCGTTTTCCACAAGCTCAAGAATCTTGCTTACCGTAGATTCTCCGAAGGCTTTCGTTACTTTTACTTCCAGCAGCCCGGTTTCGTTAATGCAGCCGCTGAGGATTTCGTCCCCCTCGCCAACGCTCCGGGGAACGGATTCTCCGGTAAGCGCCGCCGTGTCCAGTCTGGATTCTCCGCTGATGACGATACCGTCTAGCGGAACCTTTTCTCCCGGTTTTACCACGATCACATCGCCGATTTTCACCTCGTCGGGGTCAACCTTTTTCGTATCGCCGCCATCAAGCAAGATGTTCGCATAGTCCGGGCGAATGTTCATAAGCTCCGTAATGGACTTTCTGGATTTTCCTACCGCATAGTCCTCGAAAAGCTCGCCTATCTGATAGAAAAGCATAACCGCCACTGCCTCCGGAAACTCGCCCGTTGCGAATGCTCCCAGGGACGCCACCGCCATAAGGAAGTTTTCATCGAAGACTTTGCCCCTGCTGATGTTTCGCGCCGCTTTCCAAAGAACCTTGTAGCCGATTTCAAGATAGGCAATAAGATAAAGCGCAAATTTGAGCATATACGGCTCTGCCGGAGCTATCACCGCTGCCGCGAACAGGCAAGCGCCGATTGCCAGCCTAATTATAGTCTTTTTCATCTTCATCGCTCATTTCCCCCTCAGATTTCCTCATCTTAATTTTTCCTCATCTTAATTTTACCTGATCTTACGAATTACAGTTCTTTGATCTCCACATCAGGCTCGGTCTTTTTCACGGTTTTTATGATCTTCTTGTATGTCTCGTCAAATCCCGCTTCTTCAACATCCAGTACCATTTTAAGGGTGAGAAAGTTCACCGAGGCGCTGTTTACGCCGTCAAGTTTTCCTACATTTCTTTCAACCTCTGCGGCGCAGTTTGCGCAATCAAGTCCTTCCAGTAAATATGTCCTTTTCATTGTTTCGTCCTCCTGCAAAATCATTTGTTTCCGATGCAACAGAGCTTGCTATCACTTTGCTCCTCATCTTTCTAAAGTTGAACGCTTATTCAACTGTTAACCACATTATAATTGAACGGTCATTCAACTGTCAAGAGGTTTTTGAAAAAATTTTTAGCTAATTTTCTGTCGCGCTATAGCCGGCCGGGTACAGTATAGGGAAAAGAGTAAGTGAAATAGGGTAATGCAAAAGTCAGCGGACATGATTCATTTTCCACTGACTTCCATTTTTGCTTTATTTTTTTCACATTATTTTATCCAAGTCAAATATATATCGGTTGAAGGGATTTTTATAATGTTTGAATTTCTTTTAATGTTAAACCCGTAATCTTTGCGATGAGCTCCTG
>CAVJCN010000055.1:0-8374 GCA_963647945.1 Absicoccus sp.
AGGTGATGCCCTATGAGCTATATTGCCGCGGAGGATGTTGCCAAGGCCAAGGAGATGGACCTTTTGACATATCTCCGCAATTATGAACCGCAGGAGCTCGTCCATGTGTCCGGAAACACCTACTGCACCAGGGAGCACGACTCCCTGCGAATCAGCAACGGCAAGTGGTGCTGGTTCTCCCAGGGGATCGGCGGCAGATCGGCGCTGGACTATCTCATCAAGGTGAAGGGCGTTCCTTTCATGCAGGCAGCAGAAATCATTCTCGGACGGGAGGCAGAAAAGCCTCCCGTTTTCTATCGCCAGAAGGAACGAAGGCGCACGGAACTGCTGATGCCGGAGCTGTCCGAAACAACGGACCGTGTGGAGAAATATCTGTATGGTCGAGGGATTCACCCGGTCATCATTCGCTACTGTGTAGAGAATAAGCTAATTTTCGAGTCGGCAAATTACCACAATGCGGTGTTTGTCGGGCATGACAAGTACGGCAAGGCCAGATATGGCGCTCTGCGCAGTACCGTCAGCAGCTACAAAGGCGAACTGACCGGCAGCGATAAGCATTTCTCTTTTTCCTTGGAGGGCAAGCCAAATCCGGAGCACATTCATGTGTTTGAATCCGCAATTGACCTGCTGAGTTTTGCAACCTTGACGCTGCTCGCCGGGCGAGACTGGAAAAGCGAAACCTATTTGTCTTTAGCCGGTGTGTTCCAAACCAAGCGAGAGAATGTTGTGCCGGTGGCCTTGAGCAGATTTCTTGACGAGCACCCATCTGTTCGCAAAATCCATCTGCATTTGGACAACGACGCCGTCGGTCGAGGATCCGTGAAAGGAATTGTTGGTGGGCTGCAAGGAAAGTATCAGGTCTATGACGAGCCGCCCGCCCGTGGAAAAGATGTAAATGACGAGCTAAAAATCCGTGTGGGACTTATGAGAGAAAGAAAGGAGCAGGAACGCATATGAAGATTGCAATTTATCAGATCAACCCGGACCGGGACGAGAACAATGTGGCCTTCTTGAACCATGAAAATCTGGAGCACTTTCAGGGCTCTGCCGAGCCTCGCAGCGAGATCTATGACAAGGTGTTCGAGGGCGAGGTGGACTGCGGCACCCTGGAGGAGGTGTACCGGATGTTCAACTTTGACCATCCGGACGGATACCGAGGCAGGTCCCTTTCCGTTTCGGATGTGGTTGAGGTTGTAGGTGAGGAAAAATCAACCTTCCACTTCTGCGACAGTATCGGCTTTCGGGAAGTGGATTTCGACCCGGACATGACCGAACCGCCGAAGGAAAAGAAAATCAAGGTAGTGCTCTGTGAACCGGGCAAGGTTGCCAGAGTGGCAGAGATTGGGACGGAGCTTTCCGATTTACAGAAGGTAGTCGGCGGGCTGATCGAGCCCTATTACCCCTTTGAGGAGCAGGTCTGTATCGTCTGCAACGATGAGGGCAAGTACAACGGCATGCGCCCCTGCCGCGCCATCTACGGAGAAGACAGGGAGATGATGGACATTATCTTCGGCCCGTTTTTTATCTGCGATTGCAGCACGCCGAACTTCGGCTCCCTCAACAAGGAGCAGCTGGAACGGTACAAAAAGCAGTTCCAGAATCCGGAGCACTTCTTTCGTGTCGGCGGGGAGATCAAGGCCGTTCCCTACAAGCCCGAAAAGGATTATGAGCGCTGATGGAGGTGATGGCATGAAGATAATCAACGATGTAATTATAATCGGAATTGACAGCGGCTACGGTAATATCAAAACCGCAAATTGCTGCTTCCCGGCAAGCGTTTCCGCCTATGACAAGGAGCCGGTGTTCAAAGAAAATCTGCTTATCTTTGAAAGCAAGTTCTACCTGATCGGTGAAGGGCACAAGGAGTTCCTTGCGGATAAGACGAAAGATTTGGACTACTATGTGCTGGCGCTTGCGGCCATCGCACGGGAACTGAATATCCGAAAAATGACCTGCGGCAAAATCAGAATTGCGGCAGGTCTTCCTCTTACTTGGGTCAGTGGTCAGCGGGACGAGTTCAGGGACTATCTCTTGCAGAACAAAGCCGTGGACTTCTCGTTCCGAAATGTTTCCTACCATGTGGAGATTGTGGGCGTGGATGTATTTCCCCAGGGCTTTGCGGCAGTGGCAGACCGGCTTTCTGACTTTCGGGGCGTAAACATGATCTGCGATATCGGAAACGGCACCATGAATATCATGTTCATCAATGACAAAAAGCCGGTTTCCGGGAATATGTTCACGGAGAAATACGGTACGCACCAGTGTCTGCTGGCTGTGCGGGAGAATGTCATGCGTGCTCATCATACTACCGTGGATGAGGCGATCATCAACCGGGTGTTCCGCTTCGGTACGGCAGATATCAAGGAGGATTATCTGAAAACCATTACCGATACGGCCACTGATTATGTGGCAGGCATTTTCAAGAGACTGCGTGAGCACGAGTATAATCCGGAGCTGATGAGGCTGTATGTTCTCGGCGGCGGCAGCTGTCTGATCCGCAACTTCGGCGTGTACGACGAGTCCCGCGTGACCATCAACGATGACATCTGCGCTACGGCGAAGGGGTATGAATATCTCGCAGAGCTGAATGCCCGCAAAGGCACTTCGCGATGAGTTACAAGAGAATCAGTGTGCGTTTCAACATGGATGTGGATGCCGAGCGAAAAGCTTGGGAGATCATTCATGAAAAAGAAAATGGACTTGTCGGCAAAGAGGTTATCAACGCAATCAATACTTCAAGCGAGCTTTCCAATTTGGAAAAGATGATCCGAAGAGTCGTTTCTGAAGAATTGAAGAAGGCCAGGTTTATCCCTTCTGAGCTGGCTGCCCATAATCCTGAAACAGAAGAATCTGAAACCGATATACTGAATTTTCTTGAGACCTTTTGATGGCTCCAATTTGGAGCCATTTTTCTTACCCAAACAATCGGTGGCTCCAAAACGGAGCCATTTTGAAATCGAGGTGAAAACGATATGGAAAACGAAAAGCGTGCATTGTCCTGGCGGGAGTTCGTGGAGTCCGGCTTTGACGGTCGCGAATATCAGTTCCCTGATTTTGAGGGGATTTTTGCTGCAACGATCGCCTGTAAACGCTGGAACAAGAGTAAAAATCTCTTGGTCTACCTTGATCTTGACGATGGGAGAAAGATTATCACAGCCACTTGGAACAAGGATAATTTCTTCGGACTGGCAGATATGCCGGTGGGAACAAGGGTAAGCGTGAGATTTAAGACTGCCGTTTCAACGGGAAAAACCTATTTGAACTACGCAGAGCAAGAATGATCTGGGGTTCGTGGCATTGTCTTAGCAAGCAACGAATCTGTCCGTACAGATTCCGCTTGTCTGGGGCAATGCCCCTGAAACCCCAACAGAAAGGATGAGTGTTTTTGAGAAAAAGAAATTGTAGAGTGGAGGTTTGCTTCACAAAGGATGAACTGTCCGTGCTTTCCAAGAAAGCAAAGAAAGCAGGGCTGTCCATCGGCGGATTTGTTCGTCACAGTGTGGCAGACAAGGAAATTAAAGAAGCGCCGCCAGCGGATATTCCCTTGCTGCTTCGGGCCATGCGGCAGGCAGGGTACAATCTGGATCAGACCTTGAAGAGATTCAACACCACCAATGTGCCGGATATGCCCCAGTTCAGAAAGGATTTGGAGGGAATCAGAGCCGCCACGAAAATGGTATCTGATGCGTACACCTCCGATTATCAGTAATGGCGGTTACATCAATCTGGCCCATAAAAGGACGGGTGGATAAGGTCATCAATTACGCCCGCAATCCGGAGAAAACGCATGACAAGGAAAGACTCTCGGAGCTTCATGAAATCGAAGGTGTGGTGGAATATGCTGCCGACGAAATGAAAACCGAGAAAAGAGCCTATGTCACCTGCCTCAATCTCCACAGCGAGGAAACGGCGGCGCAGGAGTTCATGGAGACAAAGCGGCTGATGCATAATGAGGGCGGCAGGTCCTGCTATCACGGTTATCAGTCCTTTAAGGCAGATGAAGTGGATGCAGATACGGCACACAGCATTGGAGTCGCCCTTGCCAGAGAGCTGTGGGGCGACCGCTTCCAAGTGGTGATTGCTACCCACTGCAACACCGGGCATTATCATAACCACTTTGTGATAAACTCCGTTTCCGATGTGGACGGTATGAAGTTCTATAACTCGCCGGCGGATTACAGGCGAATGCGGGAGGTTTCCGACCGGCTGTGCCGGGAAGCCAAGCTCTCCGTGATAGAGTCCCCTGCCGACCGCAGAGCCAATTACGGAGAATGGCTTGCCGAAAAGAACGGCAAGCCGACCATGCGCAGCAGAATACGCGAGGATATTGACAGAGCGATCCTCGCCTCGACCACGGAGCGTGAGTTCCTGCGCATGATGAGGGAAATGGGATACGAGGTGATCACCAGGACGCCGAAGGGCTCTCCGAGAGTCCACCCCATTGTAAGGATCGTGGACGGCGGGAGAAACTTCCGCTTGGATAAGCTGGGAGAATACTACGAGCTGGATTCCATCAAGCAGCGGATTCAGAACAATTATCGCCGCAAGACGCCTTTCCCCGAGGTGGCAGAGGACACGAAAGCGCCCTATTACCAATACAAGGAGAAAGCGAAGAAGGCCACTGGCCTTTACGCCCTGTACCTATATTACTGTTATGAGCTTCACATCATCGTGCATAAGCCGGCATCTGTAAAAAAGGTGTCGGCTTTTTTGCGTGAGGATGTGACGAAGCTCGACAGATACATTGCTCAGGCGGATTTCCTTGCCAAAACAGGAATTGAAACTGCGAAGGCCCTTTCTGGCTATAAGGCCGAAAAGGAACAGCAGGTGGAAGCTTTGACGCAGCAGCGCACGGGACTGAAGAATGAACTGAAGCGGCACATAAGAAAAGAAGATTTCCAAAGTGCCGAGGAAACAAGAGCCCTGATCGCGGAGCTGACAAAAGAGCTGAAAACCTGCCGAAAGGAAATTACGCTGTGCTCTGACATCGCTGAACGGTCGGAACAGGTTCGGAAGAATCTTGAGCAAATCGAGCAGCAGAAAATCGAACGAAAGGAGAAAACGGAAAATGAGTTACTCGTCAGGAGAAGCAGCCGAGCAGGTCGTGAGGATGACACTCAACGGCGTTGAGGTGGCTGCAAAAATCAGCGGGAAAGCCGCTGAGCGTTTGGCGGTTCTGCTTTATGCGGTGCTGAAGGACCAGAAAAAGACACGCGGTAAAACAAGACTCAACAGTATGCTCCGCAGCGGGAAAGAGCTCAAGGTCTTTGCCATTGGTGACAGAGACCTTGAGAAGTTCTGCCGTGAGGCGAAGAAATACGGCATTCTGTATTGCGTTTTGAAGGACAAAACGGCAAACGACGGCCACACCGATGTGTTTGTCCGTGCAGAGGACGCCAGCAAGATCAACCGCATTTTCGAGCGCTTCGGCATTGCCACCGCAGACATCGGCTCGGCGCGTACCGAAATCGTCAAGGCGAAAGAGGAACAGAAGGACTCGGACATCCCCGCCCCCGACCGCAATACCACGGAAAAGGACAAGGAGGAAGCCTTCCTGGATGCGCTTCTTACCCCTGCGCCCAATAAGGAGGAGGCACAAACGCAAAACCCCACGCAAGGCCCGGCTGCGAAATCCCGTCCGTCCGAGCCTACATCAAGTCAGCGCGAGAAAGCCGCCAGGGGTATCTCTGATCCTACGGAACGCTCCCGCCCGTCTGTCCGGCAGGAAATGAAGGAGATTCGTGAGGAACAGAGACAGAGGGCGAGCTCCGCGCAGAAAACCAAGGACGAGCCCGGCAGGTCCCCTGAGCACAAGCCCGTTCCGAAAAAGAAAAAAGATAAGGAGAGATGACCATGGCAAACTATGATGATATTTTTAGTTCCTCCGCACCGAAAGATGCGGAGGACAAGCGCTTTGTCCCCTTCGACAAGGAAGCGTGGGCCGCACAGAAAAAGCAGGAGCGTGAGAGCGCTTTTGCTATGATCGACGAGACTGCGCAGCGCATGGCAAATGACGGCGGCCTCTTTCAGTCGTATTTGGATGTACAGGCACGCTTTGACCGCTACTCTGTGGGCAATGCAGTTCTGATCACCGCCCAGAAAGCCGATGCCACCCAGCTTTCGGATTTTAAGGGATGGAAGAATAACGGCGTGTTCATCAAAAAGGGCGAAAGCGGAATCGTATTGCTGGAACCCGGCGAGGAATACACCAAGGAGGACGGCACCGTGGGTGTCAGCTACAACTCCAAAAAGGTATTCGACATTTCCCAGACGACCGCAAAGGCCAAGGACCGACCTGCAGTGAAGCGGGACGAACGGCTGCTTCTGAAAGCCATCATCCACAATGCGCCCTGTCCCATCGAAATCAGCCAAAAGCTGCCGGAGAACATCAATGCCGTATATCGGCCTGACGACAAGAAAATCTATGTCAGACCCGGGCTGGAGGCCGGCGACATTTTCCGCGGCATTTCTCAGGAGCTTGCTCATGCACACCTGGACGACGGCGCATATAAGCGCAGTGACCATGCCTTTACCGCCTACTGCGTGTCGTATATGCTCTGCAGCCGGTACAATGTGCCGAAGGATATGTTCCGCTTCGACAGACTTCCCGAAGGCTTCTCTGCCATGGACACCCGCAGTGTGAGAAACGAGCTGTCCAAGATCCGGGATGTGGCCAATGAGATCTCATCCGACATGGCGAAGGTGCTTGACAAGAGCATGAAGCCGAAGGAACGCAGAGACGAAGCGAGATAAGGAGGTACCCCAATATGGCTGAAGAAAAGAAGGTCGTCACGCTGGACGATTTTGAGCATCGTCTGATGGTCAGCGGCCTGATGGATTTCCGGAACAATCTTCTCCGGGATGAAAAGCCCACAGAAGACATCAACGATTTGATCCTGAAGGTCATTGATGCCCCAACAAAGAAAGAGAAACGGAGAGCCGACCGTGAGGCAAGATAAGCTCTCCAAGCAGAATGTGATCCTTTATCTTTGCGGCATAATCCCGGTTGTGTGGCTCGGCCTGTTGATTGCTCCTTGCCTGGAAGATGGGCTGCCCGGACTGGTTCAGCGGTTCGGGACGGTGATGCAAACCCCATTCAAAATACAGCTTTGTGAGGACAGCGTAAAAACTGTCCTCACTTTGCTTTTGGTGTACGGAATTGCCATCGGCATCTATCTTTCCACGGAGCACAATTACAGGCGGCGAGAAGAGCACGGATCGGCCAAATGGGGCACGGCTGATTCGGTCAACAAGAAATATGCCAATAAGGATAAGACGGAAAACAAGCTGCTGACGCAAAATGTAGCCATTGGTCTGGACGGAAGGCAGCACCGCAGAAACCTGAATGTGCTGGTATGCGGCGGTTCCGGCGCGGGCAAAACACGCTTCTACGCCAAGCCCAACATTATGAATGCGAATACTTCTTTTGTTGTGCTTGACCCCAAGGGCGAGCTGCTCCGGGATACCGGCCATCTGCTGGAGGAGAAGGGCTATGAGATCAAAGTCCTTGACCTCATTGATATGGAGAAAAGCCATTGCTATAACCCATTCGTGTATATCAACAGCGATGATGACATTCAGCGGCTGACCACCAACCTCTTCAAAAACACAACGCCCAAAGGCTCACAGACACAGGACCCATTCTGGGATCAGACGGCAGCGATGCTGCTCAAGGCCCTTGTCTGCTATCTTCATTATGAAGCTCCGCCTGATGAGCAGAACTTTTCCATGGTCATGGAGATGATCCGGGCCGGCGATATCAAGGAGGACAACGAGGAATATCAGTCTGTTCTCGACGAGCTATTTGAGCGATTGGAGGAACGGAACCCGGAGCATATCGCCCTCAAGTATTATCGGGCGTATCACTCCGGCAGCGCCAAGACGCTGAAATCCATTCAGATTTCCCTCGTTTCCCGTTTGGAAAAGTTCAATTTGGATTCGCTGGCAGGCATTACCCAATGTGATGAAATGGATTTGGGGCAAATCGGTGAAAAGAAAACGGCGGTATTCGCCGTAATTCCGGATAATGACAGCTCCTTCAATTTCATCGTGGGTATGCTTTATACCCAGTTGTTTCAGCAGCTCTACTATCAGGCTGACTCCGTTCACGGCGGCAGATTGCCCGTGCATGTGCACTTCGTCATGGACGAGTTCGCCAATGTCGCCCTGCCGGACGAGTTTGATAAGCTCCTGTCCACCATGCGCAGCCGCGAGATTTCCGTTTCCATCATCATTCAGAACCTTGCACAGCTGAAGGCTCTGTTTGAGAAGCAATGGGAAAGCATTGTAGGCAACTGCGACGAGTTTCTGTATCTGGGCGGTAACGAACAGAGTACCCACGAGTATGTTTCCAAGCTGCTGGGCAAGGAGACCA
>CAVJCN010000056.1:0-8277 GCA_963647945.1 Absicoccus sp.
TCACCCATCGCCGGCTGCAATTTGGCAAAGTATTCCTCTGCCTGTTCCTCGGTCATTGCCACGCCTTCAGCCTTGGCAATGTTCAAAAGTTCCTGCGCGCTTCCGGCAGTTTTAGCTTTTTCTCTTATCTTGCTTGCCATTTTCTCCCCCTCTTTTCTTGTTGTTTTACGTATTTATACGCAAAAATGCTGAAAAGGTATATATATAGGTTTAGGTTTTTTCACTTTTTCTTTATTTGCCTTTATTTGCCGGTATATGCTTTCCTGTTCCAGTTCTCCTATCTGCAAGATACCATAAATTGCGCCCGGTTTCAAGCAAATTTAGGAATTTGGCAAATAACTTGACGACAGCTCGCCAACCATCGGAGCGAATTTCCGCCAATCGTCGGAAAAATTCTTCGTCAATCATCGGAAAAGCGATTACTTTGCAATTTTCTTTTTTCCATGGTATATTTTCAAATCAATTACAAAAACTATTTTTACCAACAAAACGGAGGAAAGCAAAATGAAAGCGACAGGTATCGTAAGAAGAATTGACGATTTGGGCAGGGTTGTGGTTCCCAAGGAAATCAGGCGGGTGCTGAGGATTCGGGAGGGCGACCCACTGGAAATTTATACAGGAAATGCCGGTGAGGTTATTCTCAAAAAATATTCTCCCATCAGTGAACTCGGACAGTTCGCCGACGAATACGCCGAAAGCGTTTCTAAGGTCTTGGGGACGACCATCGTGGTGTCCGACACGGATCAGGTGATTTCGGCACGGGGCGCGGATAGAAAGGAATATGCAGACAAGAGAGTAGACAATGAGCTTGATAAAATCATCCAAAGCAAGAATCGCTACTTAAACGACTCGAAAATCGTAGTCCCCATTATTTCCCAGGGAGATCCCATCGGCTCTATTACCATCTTGCCGAAAACGGGTGGCGTTTTAGGTGAAGCGGAGCTCAAGGCTGCGGAAATCGGCGCAAATTTTCTGGCTCGTCAGATGGAAAATTGATGTGGGCTTTTCCCTGCCGACCCTCAGATAAAATGCCATACCGATTAGAAATGTGCGCCGCCCGGGCGCACTATGGAAAAACGGCACGCCTCTATTTTGAAGCCGCTGCCGTTTTTTTGTCTGCATATAAAGTTTTTAGCATCTCTATGCTGTCCTGTAGCATATGGGTATGATCCGTGGAAAGCCGTATGAAAGGCTGGGTGCCCCCGTGTATGAAAACCTTTTTCCCGAATTTTTCCGTGAGATTAAAAAGCGCATATCCGCTCAAAGGATTTTTTTCGGCAAAATCAAACAGGAGCTTTACCGTGGCATTGTTTTTCACCGTCAATTTCTGCCCCGGAAGCTTCGCCGTTTCTTCCGCGTGAATCCGGGTTATGGCAAGTTCTCCTGCAAGATAGCGCACATGAGAAATCTTGACGAGGTTTATTGTCGCCTGTGGCACATCGCCGAAGCGGTCAAGCATTTCATCGATGATCTCATCCTCGTCCTCCTCGCTCCTGACAGAAGCGATTTTTTTGTACATGGAAAGTTTCAAGGATTCATCCTCGATATATTGTTTAGGAATGTAAGCCGATACAGGAAATTCTATGCTCGCCTCTTCCTTTTCATCGTTTATGATCTCCCCTTGAAGGGCCCGAACAGCGTTGTCTATCATCTTGCAATAAAGCTCGTAGCCCACGCTCATCATGTGGCCGTGCTGTGCCGTTCCCAGAAGATTTCCGGCACCTCGGATTTCCAGATCCCGCATGGCGACCTTAAATCCTGCCCCGAACTCCGTAAACTCCCTTATCGCTCTGAGCCTCTTTTCCGAAACTTCCGTAAGAACTTTATCCTTTTGGTACATCAGGTAGGCGTAGGCGATGCGGTTTGAGCGCCCCACCCGCCCTCTCAGCTGATACAGCTGCGAAAGCCCATATCTGTCGGAATCCATAATGATCATGGTATTTGCGTTCGGAATATCGATTCCGGACTCGATAATCGTCGTCGCCACAAGCACGTTGCTTTCGCCGCTTATGAACCCAACCATCACATCCTCCAGGTTGTGTTCATTCATTTGCCCGTGGCCCACCGCAACCTCCGCCTCAGGCACAAGTTCCGAAATCCTGTCCGCAATTTTCTGAATACCCTTTACCCGGTTGAAAACCACATAGACCTGACCGCCTCTGCCAAGCTCCCGCTCGATGATATCCTTTATCAGCATATCGTCCTGCTCCAGCACATAGGTCTGAACAGGGTATCGTTCCTCCGGCGGCTCCTCGATGATGCTCATGTCCTTGATTCCCGTCATGGACATATTCAGCGTTCTCGGAATCGGCGTCGCGGAAAGGGTCAAAACATCCACATTTTGCTTCATCTTCTTGATGGCTTCCTTGTCCTCCACCCCGAAACGCTGTTCCTCGTCCACCACCAGAAGCCCCAGATCCTTGAATTTCACGTCTGCCGAAAGGAGCCGGTGGGTGCCGATGATCAGGTCAATCTGCCCTTTTTCCAGATCCTCGATGATTTTCTTCTGCTGGGCGGCGGTTCGGAATCGGGAAAGAACCTCCACCTTGAATGGGAATTTCTCGAAGCGTTCCTTTAGGGTATAATAGTGCTGGTTTGCCAGTATGGTGGTAGGCACCAGCACCGCCGCCTGCTTGCCGTCGGAAACGCATTTAAACAGCGCCCTTGCCGCAACCTCGGTCTTTCCGAAGCCCACATCACCGCAGAGGAGCCGATCCATGGAAAAGGGCTTTTCCATGTCCCTCTTGATTTCTTCTGTCGCCCTGAGCTGGTCCCCCGTTTCCTCGTAGGGAAAGGCATCCTCGAACTCCCGCTGCCAGACGGTATCCGCAGGAAAGCTGTGGCCCGGCTGCATCTTCCGCTGAGCGTAAAGATCGATTAAATCCTTTGCCATTACGGCGATTTCCGCCTTTGCCTTCGCCTTGGTGGCTTTCCATTCGCCGCCGCTTAGCTTGTTTATCTTCGGGGCGATACCGTCGGAACCGATGTATTTCTGGACGATGTCCATCTGCTCCACCGGAACATAGAGCATATCGCAGCCCGCGTATTTGATCTTGATGTAGTCCTTTTTTTCGCCCTGAACGTTGAGCTGCTGGATGCCTACGAACCTGCCGATGCCATGGTTTTCGTGAACCACATAGTCCCCCTCCCGCATATCCGAGAAGGACTGAATTTTGCTGCCCTTATCCTTGAATTTCTTGCGTTTTTTCGGCTTGTGGCTTGGGAATATGTCCGCCTCACAGATATAGCAAAACTTTTCGCTCGGAAAATCGATTCCCGAGGTGAGGCTTCCCTTTTCAAAGTTTATTTTGCCCTCAAGGCCGATTCGCTCCGCAAATTCCCGCAGGTTTTCCAGTTTTTCCTCCGAGGAGCAGAGGATGGTAATACGATAGCCTTTTTTTGCATAAGCCTTAAGCTCTGTTTCCAGCACATTCATCTTGCCGCCGAAAGAAAGCACCTGCCGAGTGTTCAAGTTATATACCTTGTCAAAATTGTCAATTCCTGCAATTCGCTTCGGAAATGGCGTAAACACCGCCACATCGGGATATTTGTACGCCTTGCGAAAATCGTTTTCGTCGGAAATTACGGCGATGTCCTTTGGAATTGCCTGCCCCCGGGAGAGCATTACCTTAAAGTCTTCCCTAAGTTCCAATGTCCGATGGGCAAGAACTTCCTCGATTCTGTCCGGGTCGTCTACCATCAGCATACCGCCCGCCATATAATCCCAGAGGTATTCCGGCTCATCGTAAAAATATCCGATGTAATTTTCCAGAAGCTGGAGGTTTGAAACCTCCTCGATGTATTCGCAGATCTCATCGGCGGTTTTGCGGATATTTTGGGCGATTTCCTCGTCCCTTGCAGCCATTTCCTTTGCCGCCCGCTCATAATCCGCCCTTAGCTTTTTAGAAGCATGCCTAAAAATTTCTTCATCCTTTACGATCTGTTCTGCCGGGTAAATTTCAATGTATTTGAGGTTTGCTGCCGAGCGCTGAGTTTCGGTGTCGAAAGTTCGGATAGAATCCACTTCGTTTCCGAAAAATTCTACCCTGTAAGGGTAATCCCCGTCCGGCGTAAATATATCCACGATGCCGCCCCGGAGGCTGTACTGCCCTCTGGTTTCAACGATATTGCATCTTTCGTAACCCATCATGGAAAGGCTCTTATTTATCTCGCTTATTTCCATCTCCTCGCCGAGGCGTATTTTCAGAGAAGTTTCTTCAAAAAAGCGATGGGGAGTAATCTTCTTTACCGCAGCGGAAACCGGCGCGATTACGATGACAGGTTCTCCCGTTCGCAGTGCCTTTAGGGCTTTTAGTCTTTGTATGAGAAGCTCGTGGTCTTTCGCCGCAAATCGCAGCAGGAACTGTTCCTCCCCGGAAAGGGTGATGATTTCTTTGTCCCTGACAAAAAAAGAAAGATCCAAAGCAAGCCTCCTTGCCCGCACATCTGTGGACACGATGATAATGCTTTGATTCTTTTCTTTTGCGAGATCGGCTATGACCGGGGCGGTTCGGCTTTCGGATATTCCTGAAATGTTAATCATCTTTTTCTTCCTTCTTTTGCCTTACATTATACTCGTTCATGGCTTTGTCTATTCCTTTTTCAACGATGCAGGCCGCCGCCTCCGCCGCTCTGGTGAGAGCGTCTTCCAGAAGCTCTTTTTCGCCCTTTGACACGCCGCCGATTACATAATTTATGAGATCGACCTTTTTTTCGCTGCCGATTCCTACACGGATCCGGGGAAAACCGTCCTCCCCCAAAAGGTAAACGATGTTTCGCATTCCGTTGTGGGTGCCGGCGCTTCCCTTTTTACGAATGCGAATGCTCCCCGTGGGAATGTCGATGTCATCGTAAATGACGATGAGGTTTTCGATTTCTTCTTTGTAAAAATTCATGACCTCAACGACGCTTTGGCCGCTGAGATTCATGAATGTCTGGGGTTTTACCAGCAAAACCTTTTGGCCGGCGATTCTGCCTTCGCCCACCAAGGCTTTGAATTTTATCTTGTCGATTTTTATGCCGTACTTCTCCCCAAGCAGGTCTACGGCTATAAATCCCATATTATGTCTGGTATTTTCATATTTTCTGCCGGGATTTCCGAGGCCTACGATGATATACACGGGATTACGGTCCTTTCTTTTTATATTTTTTTAGTCAAACAGTACACTGATGGAGCCGTTGGTAAATACTCTGGTCATGGCTTCCGCAAACAGTGGCGCTACGGAAAGGAAAGTCATCTTTTCCAGTTTCTTTTCCTCCGGAAGTGGCACGGTATTGAGAAGCACAAGTTCTTCGATTGCAGAGGCTTCCAGTCTTTCTACGGCAGGGCCGGAAAGAACCGGGTGGGTCGCCGCTGCGAATACAGCCTTTGCCCCCAGATCCTTGATGGCGTTCGCAGCATTGCAGATCGTTCCTGCTGTGTCGATCATGTCGTCGATGATGATGCAGTTCTTGCCGTCGATATTACCGATAATGTTCATGATTTCGCTCTTGTTGGGCTCCGGTCTTCTCTTGTCGATAATGGCAATCGGGCAGTTGAGGTACTGCGCCAGATTTCTCGCTCTGGTAACGCTGCCGTGGTCAGGAGAAACAACAACAAGGTCTTCCATGTCCTTTTCATGGAAGTATTTTGCAATAATTGGCATACCCAGAAGATGATCAACGGGAATGTCAAAATATCCCTGTATCTGGTTCGCGTGTAAATCCATGGTAAGGACTCTGTCGGCTCCTGCCGCCATGATAAGGTCTGCAACCAGCTTTGCCGTAATCGGATCTCTTGCCTTAGCCTTTCTGTCCTGGCGGGCATAGCCGTAGTACGGGATAATTGCGTTGATTCTCCCTGCGGAAGCCCGCTTCATGGCATCGATCATGATAAGAAGTTCCATAAGGTTGTCGTTTACAGGATTACAGGTTGACTGAATTATGTATACATCAATGCCTCTGACAGACTCCCAAATGTTGACGGAAATTTCGCCGTCGCTGAACTTTGTAACCGTTGCCTTTCCAAGGGGCTTACCCATAATGTCTGCAATTTCTCTGGCCAATTCGCTGTGGGAATTGCCAGTAAAGATTTTGTAGTCAGAAAATACTCCGCTTCTCAATGTTTTTTACCTCGTCTTTCTTTTGTGTACTTTTGCTATTTTTTTCTCTTCAAAATTCCCTTTGCCGAAACCCATCCCGGCTTTTTCGTCCCGCGGGATCTTGCGATGTAAAGTGCATCTCCCTCGATGTCCTCGGTAACCGTGCTTCCTGCCGCAATATATGCGCCTTCGCCTATGTTCACCGGGGAAACGAGATTGCTGTTGCACCCGATAAAAGCACCGTCCGAAACCTTTGAACGATATTTTGCGCTGCCATCGTAATTTACAAACACAACTCCGCAGCCGAGATTTACATTGCGACCCACATCAGAATCCCCTATATATGTGAGGTGTGCCGCTTTTGAGCCGTCACCGAAGGAGGAATTTTTGATTTCCACAAAATCTCCCACCTTGCAGTTTGCTCCGACCCTGCTTCCGGGCCGCATATATGCGAAAGGACCGACTTTCGTTCCTTCACCTATCGTACTTTCAACAATAACGGAGCTTTCGATTTCCACTCCGTCAGAAATTTTTGAATCCGTGATTCGGGTATTTTGCCTTATTGTACAGTTCTTGCCAATCGTAGTATTTCCTTCCAAACTAACGCAGGGGCCTATCAGCGTACCCGCGCCTATTTCCACGCTTTCATCTATATATGCCGAATATGCATCCACAAATTTTACTCCCGCCTGCATATGGTAAAGCACTATGTCCAGGCGTTTTTGTTTCTCCTCATTGCACACCGCCAGCAAGGTATTTTTTTCTTTTTCGTCCATGGTTCTCCTCTATTTTTCCAAAAGCATTTCGCCGACTTTGTAGATGTCCCCGGCACCCATGGTGATGACCATGTCCCCTGTCTGCGCATTTTCACTGACATACGCCGCGATTTCTTCAAAGTCTTTCATAAAAAGCACTTCCTTTGCAGGGTGAGTTTCTTTGATTTTTTCCGCGAGCTGCTCCGATGAAATTTTGTATATATTTTTCTCTCTCGCCGCGTAGATTTCGGCAAGTATGAGCTTATCCGCCTTGTTAAATGCCTCGGCAAAATCATCGAAAAGCGCCATAGTTCTCGTGTAGGTATGGGGCTGGAAAATGCACCATAGCTTGTTGTGAGGTACATTCTGGGAAGCCGCCAGCGTTGCCTTGATTTCCGTAGGATGGTGAGCATAGTCGTCAACTATCTTCACTCCCTTTGCCGTGGTTCCCACGATGTCGAATCTCCGCTGGGTGCCGCAAAAGGCTTCGAGGGTTTCTCTTATAGTCAGTTCATCAACGCCAAGGGTGTGCCCACAGGCAAATGCCGCCAGGGCATTTAGAATATTATGCTCTCCCGGAATCCGAAGCTGGATTCTTGCCAGGGATTTTCCTCCGTGCCAAACCTCAAAGGAGGGCATTCCGTTTCCGTCAAAGCGGATTTCCCTTGCAAAATAATCGCAGTTTTCATTCAGTCCGAAGGTTACCGTATTGTCCATATCCTTGATGACCCGGTTCACGAAAGGGTTTGCATCGTAGGCGATGATGGTTCCCTCCTTTGGCACAAGGTGGGCAAACCTGTCAAAAGAACTTGCGATGTGCTCAATGTCCTTGAAATAGTCCAGGTGATCCGAGTCTATGTTGAGAATTATTTCCATTTTTGGCTTCAGGCTCAGAAAGCTGTCCATGTATTCACATGCCTCGGTAACGAAATACTCGCTTTCCCCCACCTTGACATTGCCGCCGATTTCCGAAAGATTCCCGCCAACAAGTATCGTAGGTGAAAGTTTTGCACGATCCAAAATAAGGGAAATCATGGATGTGGTTGTGGTCTTTCCGTGGGTACCCGAAATTGCGATGCTGTTTTCGTATTCCTCCATCAAAAGTCCCAGCATCTCGGCGCGGCTCATAATCGGGATATTTCTTTCCCGGGCACGCATCAGCTCCGGATTATCCCTGCCCACGGCTGACGAATAGACCAGGAGATCGGCATTTTCAACATTTTCTGCCTTATGACCGATAAAAATTCTTGCCCCTTGCCTTGCCAGCTTATCCGTCATATCCGATTCCTTCATGTCGGAGCCGGACACATTATAGCCTCGGGACATCAAAATTTCTGCAATGGCAGAAAGTCCTATCCCTCCTATGCCTATGCAGTGAATATTCTTGTATTTATTTAAATCAAGCATAAAAAGCCTCCAATTTTTGCGTCAATGTTATACGG
>CAVJCN010000057.1:0-5228 GCA_963647945.1 Absicoccus sp.
CGCTATAGCTGTGCACTCGGTAGTATTTTACTTCGTATTCCTCCGGCTTAAAGGAAATTTCCTTGCCGTCGCTTCCTTTCCCGCTGACGGAAAGGATCTTCGGCGTAATTTCTTTTCCCGTCACGCTTTCAAAATAGCTTTCCAGCGCTACCGTAAACCCCGAAATGTCTATCTTTGCAGGCTCCGGCGTAGGTGCAGGCTCCGGCGTAGGTGCAGGCTCCTCCTGCGCAGGTTCCGCCTCGCTTTCCGCGCCGTAAACCGTACCCACCGCTGTAAATGCCAGTGCAAGGCTGAGCATCAGCGTCAAAATCAGCAGTTTCTTTTTCTTTTTCCCCATGCTATTTTTGTCCATTTTACCCCCATATAGCAACTTTTATCTTTCGATGTATTCATCTCTTCCTGCCCCCACCGAAATGTATTTGATGTGGCAGTTCACAGCCTTTTCAATCATCTCGATGTAATCCTTTGCAGCCTTTGGCAGCTCATCATAGCTTCTGCAGGCGGAAATGTCGCAGTTCCAGCCCTCCACATATTCGTAATGAGGCTTTGCCTTGTTCAGTGCTTCCCCGGTTGGGAAGAAATCTGCAAGAGTTCCCTCAACATCATACTTTGTGCAAACCGGAATTTTGTCCATATATGAAAGGACATCTAATTTCGTCAGGGCAATCTCGGTGGCACCCTGCATCTTTGCGCCGTATCTTGAGGCAACCATGTCAAATCCGCCGACTCTGCGAGGTCTGCCTGTTGCGGCACCGTATTCTGCCCCGGCTTCTCTCAGAGCGTCCGCTTCTTCGCCGAACATTTCACAGGTAAAAGGGCCCTCGCCTACGCAGCTGGAATAGGCTTTCATTATGCCGATAACCTTGTCCGTTTTGCAGAAGGGAATCCCTGCTCCGATCGGCGCGTAGGCCGCAATGGTTGAGGAAGAAGATGTGTAAGGATAAATACCGAAGTCAATATCCCTGAGGGCTCCCAGCTGAGCCTCGAACATCAGGCTCTTGCCGGATTTTACCGCCTCATCCAGAAACTCCGTGGTGTCCTTGACATATGGCAGGAACGGCATCCCGTAGTTTTCCAGCCACTTCATCATATTGTCAACGGAAATCGGCTCGTGGTCGTAACCCTTGTTTACAGTCAGATTTTCCCATTCAACCAAATCGCTGACCCTCGCCCGAAGGCTTTCCTTGTCGCGAAGATCCCCCATTCTTATGGTTTTTTTCATATATTTGTCGGCATAAACCGGTGCGATTCCCCTTCTGGTGGAACCGAATTTCTTGTCCGCAAGCCTTTCCTCTTCAAGGATATCACGCATTTTGTGGTATGGCATACAGATGGTTGCCCGATCGCTGATCACAAGATGCTTCGGAGTGATCTCGATTCCTTTTTCGCTGAGGGCATCAACCTCATGGTAAAGATGTTCCACATCGATTACCATTCCCGGCCCCATGACATTCACCGTTTCGTTCCGCAGGATTCCCGACGGCAAAAGGTTCAGGATAAATTTGCCTCTGTCGTTTACAACGGTGTGTCCCGCGTTGTTGCCGCCCTGATAACGAATTACCACATCATATTTTTCGCTTAAAAGATCCACCATGCGGCCTTTTCCTTCATCGCCCCAGTTTGTTCCCACTACTGCTGTTAACATTTTCTTCGCCTCCTTTACGGCTGTCAAATTATTGTTTTCTATGCTTTTATTTAAGTATCTATTTATACATTTATTAAAACCTTCGCCCTGTCCTCGCTGCTATTTGCTTCCAGCAAAGGGCGTACAATATCCTTCAAAAATTCCTCCGTCTGCTCCGGTGCAAGTCCGATAAACTTCCGAACATCCAGGATTTCTCCGAGGCTTTCCTCCGTCAGTCCGAAGCGTTCGTCTGCTTTCAAAGCCGAGAGAAGATTGTTTTCCCTGCCCTCTGCCTTGACCTGCCAAGCCGCTTCACGGGAATACTGCCTGATGACCTCGTGGAGCTCCTGACGGTTGCCCCCGCGATTAACCGCGTCCATCAAGATGTTTTCCGTGGCGATGAAAGGAATTTCCTCCGCAAGATGCTTTTCCATGACCTTCGGATAAATCCTTCCCCCTTCAATAATATTTATGGCAAGGGAGAGGATCCCGTCCGTGGCAAGAAAGGCTTCCGGTATTGAAATTCTGCGGTTTGCCGAGTCGTCAAGGGAACGCTCCAGCCACTGAACCGCCGCGGTGTCCGCCGGGTTTTTTGAAAGGTTTATCACAAACCTTGCCAGGGATGTTATGCGTTCCGAACGCATCGGGTTTCGCTTATATGCCATTGCCGATGACCCTACCTGCCCGCTTTCAAAGGGCTCGTCAAATTCCTTCATGTGAGCCAATAATCTCAGGTCGATTGCCATCTTGCTGCAACTCTGGGCGATTCCGGCAAGAACATTCAGCACGAAGCTGTCAACTTTTCTTGAATATGTCTGCCCCGAAACCGGCATACATGCAGAAAATCCCATCTTCGCCGCGATTTTTTCTTCAAGGGCGAGGACTTTTTCCTTATCTCCTCCGAAAAGTTCCAGGAAACTTGCTCCTGTGCCCGTGGTGCCCTTACATCCCAGGAGCTTCAGATTTTCCAGCTCAAAGGAAAGCCTCTCGTAGTCCATGAGGAAATCCTGCAACCAAAGGCAGGCGCGTTTTCCTACCGTGGTGGGCTGGGCCGCTTGGAAATGGGTGTAGGCAAGGGTCGGAACATCCTTGTATTTTTCCGCAAAATCCGCCAGAGTTTCCATAAGAGTCAGCAAAAGCTGTCTTATCTTCGTCAGCCCTTCCTTCATTTGTATGATATCCGTATTGTCCCCTACATAGCAGCTCGTCGCCCCCAAATGAATGATAGGTGCCGCTTTCGGACATTCCTCCGCGTAGGTCTTAATATGCGCCATAACATCGTGTCTGAGTTTATGTTCGTAGTCCGCCGCCTTTTCGTAGGATTCCTCCGTCAGAGCTTGATGCGCCGTAAGTTCTGCGATCTGCTCCTCGGTGATCCCAAGTCCCAGCTCCTTTTCGCTCTCCGCAAGGGCGATCCACAGCTTTCGCCATGTGCCGAACTTGTTATCCGGGCTAAAAATACGCTGCATCTCTTTGGATGCATAGCGGGCGCAAAGGGGATTTTCATATATTTCTTTTGGCATAGTGTCCTCCCGTCTATATTTTATCCTTTAACGCGGCTTCAATCAATCCCAAAAATAACGGGTGGGGTTTGTTAGGGCGGCTCTTAAATTCAGGGTGGAACTGAACTCCCACGAAGAAATCGTTTTCCGGCACTTCGACAGTTTCAACGATGTTGCCGTCCGGGGATGTTCCGCTGATCACAAGGCCTGCCTCCGTAAGGCTCTGCCGATAGTCGTTGTTGAACTCATAGCGATGACGGTGACGCTCGGAAATTTCCGGCTTCTTATAGCAACGCTCCATCACGCTGCCCGCCGCTATTTTGCAAGGGTAAGCCCCCAGCCTTAATGTGCCACCCTTGTCGATCTGGTGGCTCTGATCCGGCAGGAAGTCTATGACCTTGTGCTTTGAAAGCTCGTCGAACTCCCCGGAGTTTGCGTCCGCAAGGCCGCATACATTTCTGGCAAAGTCGATTACCGCCACCTGCATTCCCAGGCAAATTCCAAGATATGGAATATTGTTTTCTCTGCAATACTTCGCGGCAAGGATTTTTCCCTCGATTCCCCGATTTCCGAAGCCTCCCGGTACTATTACGCCGTCAAGCTCCCCGATGATCTCCGCTACTGTCTGCTCGTTTATTTCCTCCGAGTCTATCCACTGAATCTCCACCCTTGTCCTAAAGGCATATCCTGCGTGGCGCAAAGCCTCCGCGACGGAAAGGTATGCGTCGTGGAGCTGGACATATTTGCCTACAAGACCGATTTTTACCATATGCTCGGCGCTGTGGATATTGTCGATCATCTTTCGCCAGTCTGCAAGATCCGGCTTCGGTGCGGTAAGTTCCAGTTCTCTGAGAACCACATCCGAGAAATTGTGGGCTTCCAGCATCAGCGGCGCCTCGTACAGCACCGGAATCGTGATGTTTTCAATTACGCAGTCCGGCTTAACATTGCAAAACAGCGCAATTTTCTTGAAAATGCTTTCTTCGATAGGCTCGTCCGCCCGCAGCACGATTATGTCCGGCTTGATTCCAAGGCCCTGGAGATTCTTGACGGAATGCTGGGTGGGCTTACTCTTATGCTCGTCTGAACCGTGAAGGTAAGGCACCAGGGTAACATGGATGTAGAGAGAATTTTCCTGCCCCACTTCCAGTCCAACCTGTCTGATTGCCTCTAAAAACGGCTGGCTTTCAATATCTCCCGTGGTGCCGCCCACCTCGGTGATTACGATATTTGCGTCAGAAACCCTGCCTACATTATAAATAAAGGATTTTATTTCGTTGGTGATGTGAGGAATGACCTGAACGGTTTCTCCCAGATACTCCCCTCGTCTTTCCTTGTTCAGCACATTCCAGTAGACCTTGCCCGAGGTAAGGTTTGAAAACCTGTTCAGATCCTCATCTATAAATCTTTCGTAGTGCCCCAGGTCCAGGTCGGTTTCCGCCCCATCCTCAGTAACGAACACCTCGCCGTGCTGGTAGGGGCTCATGGTTCCCGGATCTACATTTATATATGGATCCAGCTTCTGGGCCGCCACCTTAAATCCTCGCTCCTTGAGAAGTCTGCCCAGTGAAGCGGCTGTGATACCCTTGCCAAGTCCCGAAACAACTCCTCCCGTCACAAAAATATACTTAACCTGCTTCATATTTTCCCTCCTCATGGCATAAAATTCGTACAAAAAAACATTATTATTTTAATCTCCGAGGCACCGTTTGTCAAGAATTTTCGTTAAAGAATACAAAGAAAAACACAAATTTTGCCGCATTTTTTGTGGGCATACACCAAATTATCCTGCCCTATTGCCACAGAAAAACCGACGCTCGCCGCATCGGTTTTTCGTATCGTAAATATTACAGTCCTGCCTGCCGGCGGAGGGTTTCCGCCTTGTCGGTGTGTTCCCAAGGAAGATCCACGTCGGTTCTTCCGAAGTGACCGTAGGCTGCGGTCTGTCTGTAAATCGGTCTTCTGAGGTTAAGGTCGCGGATGATTGCGGCAGGTCTAAGGTCGAAGTTCTTTTCCACCAGTTCCGCAATCTTGTCGTCCGAAATCCTGCCGGTGCCGAAGCTGTCCACAAGGATGGAAACAGGCTTTGCAACGCCGATGGC
>CAVJCN010000057.1:5455-8265 GCA_963647945.1 Absicoccus sp.
TTACAAAATATTTCGTGTCGGCATCGATAAGCTCCGCCGGAATAATCGGCTTGATAACATGCTCAATCATATCTTTCCTTATCTGTTCCTGGGTTGCATCCGGGTCGTGCTGAGTGGAAATCAGGATCGTATCGATTCTCTTTACCTTGTCCCCGTCATATTCAACGGTAACCTGGGTCTTTCCGTCAGGTCTGAGATATGTAAGGGTGCCGTCCTTTCTCACATCTGCAAGCCTCTTTGCCAGCTTGTGAGCGTAGGAAATGGGAGCCGGCATAAGTTCCGGGGTTTCGTTGCAGGCAAACCCAAACATTATTCCCTGGTCGCCGGCACCGATGGTGTCGATCTTGTCCTCGTCCGAAAGGGTGCCGTCCTTGTATTCGAGAGATTTGTTAACTCCCATGGCGATGTCCCCGGACTGTTCATCGATTGCCGAAAGCACCGCGCAGGTGTTGCCGTCAAAGCCGTATTCCGAACGATCATAGCCTATGTCAAGGATAACCTGTCTTACGATTTTGGGAATGTCAACATAACATTTTGTAGAAATTTCCCCCATAACCATGGCATATCCCGTGGTAGTCGTGGTTTCCGCGGCAACTCTGCCGTTAGGGTCTTTCTCGAAAATCGCGTCCAAAATTGCGTCCGAAATTTGGTCGCAGAGCTTATCCGGATGCCCCTCGGTTACGGATTCCGATGTGAATAATCTTTTCATTTTTATACCTCCGTTTTTTTATCCTTATCGCATTACCTATACAAAAGGAAAAACCTCTCGAAAGAGAGGCTTGTGATTTGTTCAATCGTTCCTCATCTTTCAGAATCTGTTGTGAAAATTCTGTAGGATTTAGCACCTTTGCCGCTTCGCTCCTGAAGCGCCTAGGTTGCCGGGCATCGTCGGGCCTATTCCCTCAGCCACTCTTAATAAGGATTTTATTATTTTTTCGGCTTTCGCCGTACAAACATTATATACCCTTTAATTCACTTGTCAATCACTTTCAAATAAGTTATACTGAATTTATAAGATTTGCATGGTGAACTTACTATTTCAAGTCACCAATTTATAAGATTTATAAGGTTTTATAGGATTTGGCAAAAGGAAATAAAATGGAACAGAACAATACTTTCAGAAATTTTCATATTATAGAGGGCGGCCTTCATGCAAAGGATAGCGCTGCCTCACATAAGCTCATAAGCGCATGGATAACCGATACTCGCCTCATGGGAGTCTGCTGCGTCAAAGCCCACTGGCTCGTAGAAACCCCCGAAGAATCCTTTGATATGTTCCAGTTCTTTTATTTTGACTGGCAGGAGTATGGACTTGAAACCTTTGAGTGTTTCAGCGGTGAGCAGAATCCAGAAATGGCAGAATCCGTCGAAGCTGTTGAACATGGCCTTTCCGCAGGGCTTGGGGGCAACAAAAATCCCATCTCGGAACGGGAGCTGCGTTTTCTTGTCCGGTCTTTTGCAGATTTCAACGAGAGCAAAGGGATTCCCCTTCCTCAGAAATTCAACGAAAGCGAATCCGATTTCCTGCTCACCCCTAAGGTCAATCTGTCCGATGAGGAATATCACTCGCTGCTTTGTAAGGAATGTACAAAAATTTCCGGTCCCATGCAGGTGATAAACTATTTTCTTATGCGCTGCTTTGCAAGGGATTTCGACGGAGCAAAAATCCTTACAAAAAATTATGTGCGCACAGACCTGTTTTCCTCTTTTCCCTCGGCGGATATGCTCCGTAATTCTATCAAAGCGGGTTCTGACAACGGAGGCAGCAACTCCAATTACTACGCCACAAGCAGCGATGAGAGCTTCGGTACCTTTAACACCCGCAAAACCTACATATGTGAATCCCTTTTGGAATTTGACGCGAAATATTATCTTGCGGTGACTCAATTGACCCTTGAAGGTCTTAAAGTCGTTAAATATGAGAAGATTTCCTATTTCCGCATAAGCCTGTGGGAAGCCTCCCTTCTGCTTACCCAGCCGGAATATGTTACGGTATACGATGCGGCGGGGGATGTTTCCGACTTTGATATTAAGGCGTTTCCGCTTCTTGCGCACTCCATGCCTTCGACCCACGAATGCGGCAAGCTGTTTGCAATCTACTATCCGAACAACGACCATCTGCACCAACCGATTTACTATATGTATGATGATCTTTTGGGCATATGTTATGTGCTGGAAAGCGGTCAAATTGTTCTTGCCTCCCGCAGCCGCGAAAGCATTGCAAGACTTGAAAATCAGCTCATGGGCTCAAAATACGGCCCTCTGCTGGTTCCGGTTTCAAAGTACGAGTTTAACCATTCTGTGATACATGATTTCGTGAACCGAAACTATGAGGACTTTGAAGATTTCTTAAATGATCTGGGCGTAGACAAATAGTCTGCGCTTTAATTCTTTTTAAATTAATTTTAAACCGGTTCTTCTAAAATTGAGTCTTTAATTATTTAATTCTTTAGATTTTTTACGGTAAATTTATTCGGGTAATTATGTCAACCCCTGTTCGCGGATATGCAAATACTTTTCAACACAGTTTAATGGTTCGTTTTTCAATATTCCGAGGAATTATCCACAGATTTCCGAGGGATTGTATACAATTCTTTCCTCATGTGCCTGTGGATAACTCTATGGTCGATTACCATTGTAATTTCAATGTGTGAACTATGTTTATCGGTTTGTCAAGGGGAAGTTATCCACAGATTTTTGGCCCCGGTTTTTAGTGTTATTGTTCTCCGTTCGCGCTGTCGATAATTTTACATTTCGGCAAGGCTTTCAATCCTAAAACATCGTTGATTCCCGCCCAAATTGCCTCGGAT
>CAVJCN010000058.1:0-8106 GCA_963647945.1 Absicoccus sp.
TTTGGTATCCCCGGGCGGAATCGAACCGCCAACTATGCTTTAGGAGAGCACTGTTATATCCATTTAACTACGGAGACATATTAAGTTGCAAAACTTCAAGTTAAATGGAAAGCTGGGGTGCTCTCCTAAAGCAACCTCTAATTAGAGAGCACTGTTAATACGAGCAAAGCGAGTATCGCGGTTCTCAATTTCACCCGAAATCTTTGATTTCGTAGGTGAAACGAGGTTCGCATAACCATTTAACTACGGAGACATATTAAGTTGCAAAACCTCAAGTTAAATGGAAAGCCGGTGTGCTCTCCTAAAGCGACCTCTGAAAAAGGAGCACATATCCATTTAACTAAGTTTTCGGACTCGCCCGAAAGCTCGGCGAGTACCTAACTATAATACCACAAAACTCCTCAAATGAGTACCCCTTTTTTGTAATTTTAAAAAGTAAGCAAAAAAACATGAAAAAATAAGCCTGTTAAGGTTGTTATTTTCAAAAAAATATTGTATACTGTATTTGTTATGTTGAAAATTTAACAATCCATAGAGTTTTGAGAGGTAAAAGATGTATAGAGTATCAGATTTAGCGCAAGAATACAAGAAAAAACTAATTACGGCAGATGAGGCTGCGGCTATGGTCAAAAACGGAGACAGGCTCCATTTCGGACTGGGCTGCGGTTCCATTATCGATATTGACAAGGCGATTGCAAAGAGAGCAGACGAACTGCACGATATAACGGTTATCAGTACCGTATCCATTCGTGAAAAGCCCTTTGAAACCTATTTGGCGACTACCAGCAACGAGCAGGTTCGCTTCGCCTCTGCCCATTTCAATGTGCACGACAGAAACATGAATAAAGACGGGCGCTGCTGGTATATTCCCATGCTTTTCTGCGAATTGCCGCTTTTCTGGGTAAATAACAATAACGAAGTTGACATTGCCATGTTCCAGGTTGCTCCGATGGATGCTCACGGAAACTTCAACCTCGGGCCGCAGGTTGCCGATATGTGGGGAGTAATAAAAGGCGCAAAAAAAGTTATCGTGGAAGTAAACGAAAATATGCCCATTGCCCATGGCTATCAGACCCAGTTAAATCTTTACGGCATAGACTATATTGTAGAGGGCAGCAACACGCCCCTTGCGGAGCTTCCGTCAAAGGAGCCATCCGAAACCGACAAAAAAATTGCAGCCCATGTTGTTGAAAAAATCAGAAGCCACAGCACGCTCCAGCTGGGAATAGGAAGCCTTCCCCTTTGCATAGGTCAGATGATCGCAGAGTCGGATCTTCGCAATATCAACGCCCACACGGAAATGTTCACAGACGCATATGTGGATTTGTTTGAAGCCGGAAAACTTACGGGAAATAAGCCGATCGATAAAGGTAAGGCGGTTTACACCTTTGCGGGAGGCAGCAAGCGGCTGTATGATTTCATCGATGATAACCCGATCTGTTGTAACGCTCCGGTAGACTATGTAAACAATATTGCCACCATTGCCCAGATCCCGAATTTCATTTCCGTCAACAGCTGTATTCAGGTTGACCTTTACGGTCAGGTTTGCTCGGAGTCCGCGGGACACCAGCAGATAAGCGGAACCGGCGGACAGCTTGACTTCGTGCTGGGAGCATATCAGTCCAGAGGCGGAGAAAGCTTCCTTTGCACGCCGTCAACGAGAACTCGCAAAGATGGCAAGCTGGAGTCGCTGATTTCTCCGGTGCTGCCAAAGGGCGCCATCGTTACCACTCCGAGAATGGCTACAAACCACATCGTAACGGAATACGGAGATGTTGACCTGAAGGGAAAATCCACATGGGAAAGAGCGGAGCTACTCATCAGCATTGCCCACCCGGATTTCAGAGATGATCTCATTAAGGAGGCCGAGAAAATGGGCATCTGGAAAAATTCCAGCAAGTGCCTCTAAACGGCAGAAAAATTCGTAATACTATTTCAAAAGAAAAAAGTCGGCGGACAAAATTTCGGGCTGCTTGCCCTCGGATTCTCAGAAGGGAATCCCCTTTGCACCTTGGGGAATCCCGCTGCGGAATTTGTCGCCGACTTTGCTGTATCAAGGAATTTCTTACATTGAAGTTTTAACAACTAATCGTCCCAATCTTCGTCGCCGTCAAAATCATCGTTTCTCTCGATGTCCTTGCTGCGAATCGTGCCGTCTGTAGCATTGATTTCGTACTCATATTCCTTATCTTGGGTGAAGAATTCAATCTCGTAAACCCTCACACCGTCTTCTCTGTCAAGTTTTGCCTTTGTGAAAGTCACAGAGGCGGCAGAAAGCCCTGCGTCGGAAAGAGCGACGGATTTCGCCTTGTCAACGCCGATATAATTTGAGGAAGCACTGCCGGAAGAGGAAGAATTTTCGCTTGTATTTGACTTGGTTTCGGTTTTCGCGGCCGTGGTGCTTTCGGAAGTTTGCGTTTGTGTCTGTTCCGATTTTTCGGCAGAGTCTTTTTCGGCATTTGCTTCATCGGAGTTGTCCGCAACAGAGTCCGCAAGCGCATCTCTGTCGGCTTCGACGATCTTGCCGTTTGAGGCCTTCACAACATACTCGTATTTGTAGCCCTGGGCGTTGAAGCTGACCTCGTAAACCGAAGCTCCGTCCTCCGTGTCGTAGTGGGCGGTGAGGTTTGCGACCTCTTCGGATTTGAAGCCGGCATCTGCCAAAGCGACATTTACGCCCTTGTCCATTCCGATGGTCTGATTTTCGTTGATCCCGGCATTGACTCTGACCGCTCCGAAAGCGCAAAGCCCGATGATAAGAGCCGCGCAAATGGCGAAGCCCGCGATCTTTGCCGGCGAATTTAATACGGTTGTAATCTTTTTCATAATGTCCCCTTTCAATACTCTCTAATCTTTTCGATATTTACGATACTTTCGTTCTCGTGTTTCTTATGAGACTATTATAGGGCGCAAAGATTAAAGAAAAATTAAAGTTTCAACATAAAATACGAAACCCGACAAATTAAAGTTTCAAAATAAATTCGCTGCCCTCGTCCGGAGTGCTGGTTACCTCGATCTCCATATCGAGAATCTCGGCAATTTCTTTTACCAGGGAAAGCCCTAACCCCACGCCGCCTCTACCATCCGCCGAATTTCTGGCGGGGTCTGCCTGATAGAACCGTTTCCAGATTTTTGACAGATTTTCCTGGGAAATTCCAATCCCATCGTCTTTTACCGATATGAGAATTTTACCTGCGGAGCGGCGCAGAACCACCCAAATATGACCCTTTTCCTTGCCGTATTTATAGGCGTTGGAAATCAGATTATTTAAACAACAAGACAGCAGGCTTCGATCTGTATCTGCATAAATACCGGGCCCAATATCTGAACTTAGCGTAATATTTTTCTGCGGTATCATGCTATGCTCGGCGCAGATTTCCCGGACTAAATCGCTTATGCAGAGATTTTCCTTGATTACAGCTTCGGTGCCCTGGGAAAGCCGGGTAAAGAAAAGAAGCTGCGAGATGATATCTCCCATCTTGTTCCCTTGACCCTCGATAACGCCGAGGGCTTCGCGAAATTCTTCGGGAGTTTCGCAAAATTCTGTGGCATATTGACTTTGCGCCAAGATAACGGAAAGGGGTGTGCGAAGTTCGTGGGAAGCGTCCGAGGCGAATTGCTTCTCGGCATCAAAGTTTTTTTCAAGCCGGGCAAACATCTCGTTGAAAGAATCGCAGAGCATATGAATTTCATCGTTTCCTTCGCCGATATCAAGGCGTTTTGAAAGGTCGCTGCCCCGACCGATTTCTTCGGCATCTCTTGCAATTTGCTCGATAGGCAGGAACGATCTGCGAGTGATCACATATCCTCCGAGAATTGCCAGCAGCGCCAGTGCTGGAAGCAGCCAGAAAGAAAGCCGCACGATGTTGTAAAGGACATTGATTCCCTCGTTCTGCGAAACCACGCCCCGAAGCCAAAGCCCCTCCATGCCATCGGCGGTAAGGGTTTTGTCAAAGACATAAAAAGTTTCCCCCTTGTATTCTACCTTGCCGATTTTCGCAAAATCCTCGGCGGCAAAGGAGGAAAATTTGATAGGCATATTTCCGTAGAGAAGGTTTCCCTCAGAATCGTAAAGGGCGGTAGAAATGCCCTCGTAAACGTCGCAAAAATCGTCGTCGATCTCGAGCCATCCATCGCCGTATTCGATGAACTGGTCGCCGGCTTCCGCCTCGGTATTGCCAAGACTATTCAAATATTCGATTTCGTTCACATTGCCGGAAACCACATCGTAAAGCCGCTCCCGTATATTTTCGTTCAAAACGGAGCCCGCGATGGCGAAGGTCATGGCGGTTATGAGCAGCACAATGATAAGGAGCATGGCAGAAAACCACAACATGATTTTTTTCTGGATAGAAAGCTGTTTCACTGGCCGGCTCCTTTCTGCAACGGGTTTTTATCCAAGGGATTTTCCTGTGACGGGTTTTTCGGCAGCGGGTTCTCCTGCAACGGTTTTTCTTGTAACGCCCCTTCCCGAGGGACATCCGATTTCAGGACATAGCCCACGCCCCGGACGGTGTGGATCAATTTTTCGCCAAAGGGTTCGTCAATTTTTTTCCGGAGATAACGAATGTATACATCCACCGCATTGGTGCCCCCCTCGTAGTCAAAATTCCAAAGGTTGTTTTCGATGTTTTCCCGGGAAAGCACCATGCCTTTATTTCGCAGGAGATATTCAAGGAGAGAATATTCCTTTGCGGAGAGCTTTATTTCCAATCCGCTCCGAGTTACGCTGCGGCTTCTTGTATCCAGTGTAAGGTCGGAAATGCTGTAGACGGGGGTGTTTGACTGAGGCGTTTTGCGGGTCAGCGCCCGAACCCTTGCCATCAGCTCCTCAAAGGAAAAGGGCTTTACAAGATAGTCGTTTGCTCCCGCGTCAAGCCCCGATACCCGGTCGGAAACAGAATCCCGAGCCGTGAGGAAAAGAACCGGAGTGTAGTTACCGGCTTTTCTCATCTCTTCCACCAGGGAAATCCCGTCGAGTCGAGGCATATTGATATCCAAAATTGCCCCATCATAGGTTCCCGCGGCGAGAAAATCCAAGGCTTCTTCCCCGTCAAAGCAAGAATCCACCGAGTAACCCTCCGCCGTAAGTTTTTTTGTGAGGATCTTGTTTAAATCCCTTTGGTCTTCCGCAATCAGAATCCGCATAATTTTCACCTATTTCAAGAGTTCTTCGATTTCTTCCTTCGGTCTGTAGCCGATTGCCGTCTGAACAGCCTCGCCGCTTCTAAAAATCATCAGGGTCGGGATGCTCATAACGCCGTATTTGATGGAAAGCTCTCCCTGCTCGTCAACATTGACTTTGCAGACCTTGATGTCGGATCGTTCATTTGCGATTTCTTCGATGGCAGGGGCAATCATCTTGCAAGGGCCGCACCATGTAGCCCAGAAATCCACAAGAACTGTTTTGTCCGATTTTAATACTTCATTTTCAAAATTTTCTTTTGTTAAGTTGGTAATCATAATAACCTCCAAATCCAAATGTAATATATGTAATAATATACCCTGTTTTTCTCTTTTGCAAATAAGAATAACAGGGTAAGATTAAAATTTTATTAAAGCCTATTAAAACTTAAAGAATTTCGCCGCCGGTGGAAATGGTAACCACATTCCAAGGAATAAATTTGCCGCTGTTTTGAAGAGCCGTCTTTGCTGCAAATTCAAGCCCGCCGCAGCAAGGAACTTCCATGCGCACAATGGTGAGGCTCTTGATATCGTTTTCGGATATAATAGCCTGGAGCTTTTCGGTATAGTCGATCATGTCCAGTTTCGGGCAGCCGATGAGGGTCACCCGGTTCCTGATGAAGTCGCGATGGAAATTAGCATAGGCATAAGCTGTGCAGTCCGCCGCAACAAGGAGATTCGCTCCGTCAAAATAAGGGGCGTTTATGGGTGCCAGCTTAATCTGAACCGGCCAGTTTGAAAGCTGGGATTCCATGCAAGGGACTTCGGCAGCCGCCCCGGAAGCGGTACTGCGGTGTTCGATCTTCATTGCGCGGCTTCCCGGACAGCCGTGAAATTCCGCATGGGGAGCGCTTGTAGGCGCGCCGGCCGCCTTTTTCTTTTCCATATTTGCCTTTACAGCCGCTTCGTCATAAGGAAGGGTGTCCTTTTCTATAAAACGGATTGCGTTTGTAGGGCAAGTGGGCAGACAGTCGCCCAGCCCATCGCAATAATCATCCCGAAGAAGAGTTGCCTTGCCGTCAACCATTCCGATGGCTCCCTCGTGACAAGCCTCGGCGCAAAGCCCGCAGCCGTTACATTTTTCCTTATCGATCTCAATTATCCTTCTTTTCATGTGTATACCTCCAAAATTTCATATAAAAATTTAGTAAAAATTAGTTTCGTCTGATTTGTTTTCCGTTGTGAGATAAATATAATACGATTTTACAACGAAATATGTTGTTTTGACAACAAAAAGCAAAAAAATATTGAAATTATGGATTTTTATCGGGAAAGCGCGTATAATCGCGCATATTGCAGTGGAATTTGCCCGATTAGGATGAAATTCAGGGCCTAAGGGCATCAATCCCTCTGTTTGCAAGGGCATCCGCCAGGTTGTTCATTTCGGTGATGTACTTGAAATCCTCAAAGGAAAAGCCGGTGCCGTTCCACTGAAGAAATTTTTCGTACAGGGCATCAAAATTCGTATTCTTGCTGTTTAGGTTAACATGACCCTTCACCCGGAAAAACTCTGCCTCGTGCTGACGAACCAGCGCCAGAAGCTCTTTCCAAAGCTCCTGGTTTTCAACGGACTTTTTCGCGGCGTTTCGCCAGTGATTCTTTTCCCAGGATTCGTACCACTTTTCCCGAAAACAGTTCGCCACATAGGAGCTGTCGGTAAAAATCTGAATCCTCTGGTTAGGTGATTTCAAGGCTTTCAGGGCTTCAATCACCGCGGTGAGTTCCATGCGGTTATTTGTGGTGTTGACCTGCCCGCCGAAAAGCTCTTTCTTATGCTCTCCGTATTCGAGAATCGCTCCCCAGCCTCCGACATTTTCATCGGATTGATTTCCGGAGCAGGCTCCGTCAGTGTATATTCTTAAAATTGCCATTTTAACCTCCCACAAAACTGTATTAACCATATTATGCCCTATTTTGGGGAATTTTACAACGAAAAGAATTTGTGGTAGAATAGCATGACTGAAATTATGGACTGAAATTATACGGAGAAAAACATGAATTTAGAAATTTGTTCTTTTGCCAGCAGCAGTTCCGGCAATTCGTATTTAATAAAAAGCGATGAAACGGCGATTCTGGTGGATGCAGGAGTCAGTGCAAAGGCAATAGACGCGGCACTGGCAACCCAAGGGCTTGGTTACGAGAATCTGGGCGGCATCTGCGTGACCCACGAACACATAGACCACATCAAGTGCCTGCACACTCTGATAAAGCGAAGACCCTTCAAAAATCCGGTGTTTGCAAGCGGAGGAACCGGAGAGGCGGTATTGGAAAAAACTTCGGCGATTTCTGCCGGGGATTTTGAAAGGGTGCAGGGCGGCGATGTATTCACGGTGAAAGACATAAAAATCACGGCTTTTGGGCTTTCCCATGACGCTGCGGAGCCTGTGGGCTATTCCTTTGAGAAAAACGGGCGCAAAATTGCCATCGTAACCGACACGGGATATGTGACGGAGGATATTTTCCGGGCAATAAGGGGCGCGGAGGCGCTGGTCATCGAGGCGAACCACGAAAAAAACCTCCTGCTCTACGGAAGGTACCCCTATCCCCTTAAAAGGCGGATTTTAAGCGACCTGGGACATTTGTCAAACGAGGACTGCGGGGCGGCCCTTTGCAGATTCCTAAGGGAAATTAACGGAGAAAAGGTTCCCCGGGTGGTTCTTGCACATCTCAGCTCCGAAAACAACACGCCGGCTCAGGCGCTCCTGACGGTACGCAATATTTTAGAAGAAAATGATTTTTATGCAGGGAGAGATTTTGCCCTCTCGGTGGCACCGAAGGCTGAAACCGGAGAGATTATAGTTGTATAATGGTTCTTTCGGCTATAAGGGCGGCGTTGCCGAAAGGAAAGAACCATTGAATCACAGCTTGGCGAAATGGGGCTGTGGTATAATGGTTCTACCGATTATAAGGGCGGCGTTGCCG
>CAVJCN010000059.1:0-8085 GCA_963647945.1 Absicoccus sp.
AAGTAAAATCGCTCAGCTTTTTCCCCTTATATTTCGGCGTTACGGTGATATTTTTGCAGTAGGTCGTTACTCCGTTTCCTAAATCCCGCGGCTCGCCCCCGTTGGAGTTTTCAAACTTTGTATAAAATTTGAAATTTTTGTTTGTGTAATCGGAAGCATCCCCCGTGTAAGCGTAAACTACCCCGCTGTAGGAAGATTTTCCGGACTTTGCCACTGCCTTTACTTTGTACTGATAGGTGGTGTATTCCTCAATTTCCTTATCTGTATAGCTTCTGCCGGAGGCCTTCACAGAGCCAATCTTGTCAAAGCTCTTGCTGCCGTACTTTGCTCTGTAGATATCGTAGTGCTTTACTCCCTCTGTCTTTTTCCAGACGATGTCCACGGAAGAGCCGTCCTCCGAAAGGATCGCCGCGTTCATGCTGACGGGCTTTGTGCTTGCAAATGCATCGGATGTAAATAGTCCTGTGATGAGCATTGCCATTGCGATAACCGCGATTATTCCTGTTCCGGTTAAAATTTTTTCAGCGATAAAACTTTTGCTAACTTTTCCCATGATGCCCTCCTGACATTGGTATTGCGTCTGTCTGTATTTTAACACGAAAGCAGAGTCCTGTCGATATAATTTTGGCGGCGAAGGCTGCACCGGAAACCAATCGAAAACCAGCGAAACCCACCTGAAATCACCCGAAACCGCCGGAATTCAAAAGCATTTGCAGGGCACCGCCACTTAAAAATTCCTTTTCTACTGCTTTGTCGTATATTTCAAAAACGGCAGCTCCGGCAGGAGGTTTTCTTCGATAATCCACCGCAGCATGGCCGCAAATCCCTTGGGGTCGCGAATCTGATACTGCATATGGTTATATCCCTCGAATACCGGATAATTGCCCTGCGGATATGCTTTCATGACCGCATCGCGATATTTATAATGTTCCTCGGCACTGCCAAATTCAAAATAGGCCCGTTTTTGCAGTTCTTCGGAAAGGGGAGGAAAGGGCTTGTCCTCCAGGCTGTCTGCCATCTGGCGGCGAAGGTTGCCGTAGGTAAGAGCCTTTCCGGCGGCGATGAAATAGGGCTTTATGGCTTCGTCATCGCACCAGAGTATTTTCTTGAGGGTGCCGCCCTTGGACCAGTACAGGCTCTTTATGGCAAAGTAGAGAATCGGCGTCATAATCCGCCGCAGGGGCAGGGATATCCGGGCAAACTGCCCGCCATCGAAGAAAATATGTGTAGCAGGCAGCTTCGTCTGTGCCAAAAACGCCATAGCAAGGTCGGCGCCGATGGAGGAGGAAACCACCATCTCAAGGCTTTCAATGCCTTGTTCTTGCAGAAATGCCTCCACCTGCCGCACCTCATCGGCTTTGCTTATATATTTCTGCCCTTCGCAGTAGACCGTAGATGTGGGCATGATACAGAAATATCTGTCCTGTAAATACTCCGCCACCGGCCGGCTGCTATCTCCCGTCACTCCCATGGCATGAAAGAACAGTATGGCGGGGTTTTCTTTGTTTCCCATTGTTTTGAATATCATAATTACTTAGTCCTCTTTTCGCTTATTTCTCCGATATCCCGCTTCATCTCGATATTCGGGATGCGCCTTTAAGTACGGGTCTTTGTCCCCGCATATGGTATAGTCGCATTTATCGCCGTTTGCGCAGGTGGTGGTGCGCACCAGGCGGGCATGAAGCAGTTCCATGGCATCATAGTCGCCGTTGCACAGTGCCGGCATAACTTCCGTCAGCCCGTTGCGTTTTGCAAATTCCGCCGTGGGGCAAGCGGTAAACTCGTAATAAATCGGTTTTTCCTCATCGTATGGAGCGATGTGCATTTCGTAATCCTGCCAGCGGTCGCAGCGTTTTTTTGCGCCTAAGAACGCCCGATACATAAGCTTTCTGAAAAGCGGTTTGTTGCAGTCCACGAAACGCCCAAGTCTGCGAAAAGGCGGCAGCAACACCGAATTCAGCATTTCCTCGATTTCTCCAAGGCTGGTGACCTCTCGGCAGACCTTGTAATATGAAATCAACGCGATACAGTCATATGTGCCGCAAATGCCGTTATGAAAATTTTTCTTTCCGCCCAGGTCTGTACGCCAGTCTGCGAGAAAGTCGACATATTGCCGCTGCACGCGCTCCCAGACAGCCTCGCGCTCAGCTTCCGGATAGTGCAGCGCAATCTTTCTTCTTATCTGCTTCTTGCAGGGCTTGGAATATAGCACATGGCAGGTGCGGTCAAATTTCAATTCTTTGTCTTTCATCGTCCCACTCCTCTCAGAAAGCCGTCTTTTGCAGGTTAGCATATGCTAACCTGCCTGTTTTCAAAAAGCCGCATTTCTGCGGCCTTTTGCCGGCTTATTTCTCATAAGCAAAGCTGTTTCGGTTCTTTAAGAGCATTATATCATGCTTTTTGTGCTTTTACAAGGGGGGGAGCTAAGCCCGGGCAGTGCAGGGGTGAGCTAAGTCCGTGATTCTTCTTTTTGTTGTAATTTTTCATAGTTTCCTGTATAATATTTATAAATTTTACAAACCAATCGTGCTAATAAAATGTTAAAATAGTTACAAAGGGAGGTTGCACATGGCGCTTACCGTACAAGATTTGACAAAGCTCCGCTGTTTTGACCATATGAAGCTGATTGCAGGGGAAGGCGGGCTTGGCAACAAAGTTAAAGGCATGGGAATCCTGGATTACGAGCTTATGCCCGAATATATCGATGACTTTCTGAAAACATTCACCCCCGGGGATTTTGTGCTTTGTAGCTTTCTTTACCAGTATTGCTGCCACAAGCCCGAAGAGATCCTTCCGATGGTCAAAGCTCTGGCAGATTACGGCGCGGCGGGAATCGGCTGCAAAACGATTCTTTATCCAAAGCTCCCCGATGAAGTCCTTGCCTTTGCAAACCGGCAAAACTTTCCTGTTTTCACCTTTGGCAGGGATATTTACTACGAAAATATCGTATATGAGGTTTCGGACGCGATTCAGACGGACGACAGAAATCTTCTGACTGCCGAAAATATTGATGCCATGATACTCGGTTCGATGTCAAAAAACAGGGTGTATACGATTGCAAAAAACCTTTGGGTCACATTCAAAAGCAATTGCCGCGCATACTACATATCCGGCAACAGCGAGGAGTTCTACGGCAATATACCCCGTTACAGCAGAAATTTTTATCTCAATAAAAATGTCAGAAACAAAGGGATGATCGCTCCATACGGAAACGGTATGTTCGTGATTCTGACAGCGCAAAAAAAAGACGCGGCCGTCTTTGATCTTATGCTCAAGGATGTCCTTGAATTTCTCGACATTCCGGGGCCTTTTAATTGCTGCGCGAGCCGCATTCATGTGCCCTTTGAGGATTTGGATAAATGTTTCCGGGAAAGCTACAACACCTACCTTGCTTCCCTTGCGGAAAACAAAAATTTCGACAGCTTTGACGATATCGGTGTATATGAAGTGCTTGTAAACGACCGAAATTCCGCACATATGGAAGAATATATGCTTCGTTATATCGCTCCTATAGCAGACAAACCCGGTTATCTTGAAACCGCTTGCACCCTTGTCAAATGCGGCGGCGACATCGCAAAGGCGGCGGATGAGTTCGGATGTCACCAGAACACAATCAGGTACAAGCTGTCCCGAATGCGTGAAATGGCTAAGGCGCAGCTTGAAACAGAAAACGAATTTTACATGAACCTTTCACTTGCGGTGAGGATCTACCGGCTAAGGCAGGTTTCAAAATAGGAAATAAAAGTAAAAATAAAATTTAGAATTATTAGAAGTAGAAGTAGAATTAGAATTTTTAGAATTTAAAGTAAAATTAAAAGTAAAAGTAAAAGAGGGGAAAGTTATGAGTAAAAAATTAAGAGCTAACATTTTGTTGCTTATCACCGCCATGGTCTGGGGTGCGTCCTTTGTATCTCAAGTCAGCGGAATGGATTATGTAGGGCCTATCACATTCCAAGGCATACGACTTATGTTTGCCGCGGCGGTCTTAATTCCGGTGGTAATAATTACCAATAAAGGTAAGGGTCCGCTCTTCGCTCCGGAAAAAAAGGAAGAAAACAAAAATGTGCTTATCGGCGGCGTTTGCTGCGGAATAGCCCTTTTTACCGCCTGTATTTTGCAGCAGTTCGGCTGCGTTTTCACCACTGCGGGGAAGGCTGCCTTTATCACGACCCTTTATGTGGTAGTCGTGCCTATTTTCAGCCTTTTCCTCCGCAAACGGGTAAGACCGATTATGTGGGTGTGCGTGGCGCTGGGGGTTATCGGGCTTTATCTTCTTGCAATGCCTGATGGCTTCGGAAGCGTTTCCAAGGGCGACTTTTTCGTCATACTCTGCGCCGTTGCCTTTGCGGTACATATCATGGTGTGCGACCACTTCGTTGCCAAAAATGACGGGGTTAAGCTCTCCTGCATACAGTTTCTCACCGCGGGGATTCTGGGCTGCATACTCATGTTCATATTTGAAACGCCTAATTTGAGCGATATCATGGACTGCGCAATTCCGATTTTGTACGCAGGCTGCCTCTCCGGGGGCGTGGGCTATACCCTGCAAATCGTGGCCCAGCGGGATGCAGAGCCTACGGTAGCGTCCCTGCTTATGAGCCTTGAATCCGTTTTCGGAGTGCTGTTTGGGGCGCTGCTTCTTCACGAGGTAATGAGCGGCAGAGAAATCATCGGCTGCTGCACTATATTTGCGGCGGTTATCATTTCAAATCTGCCTGAGCGGGAAGTCAAGCTGAAAGACAAGCACTGATAGTCGTGTACAAAACTCGCCGGTAGCCGCCGTCAGCCGCCGGCAGGTCAATCACCGATGCAAAGACATACACCGGCAGCAATTCGACCCTAAAGTTCTACTTTTCCATATACATTGGCATGGTACTCATCGAGCCATGCCTTTTCCTTTTTTGTAAGCATTTCCGGCAGGATGGCTTCTTCCTCAAAGGGGCAAAAGGTTATGGTTTCAAATCCGTATTCTCCGCCGCCCAGCTCTACGCAGAGAATTTCGTTTTCCAGCCTTACACCAAACTTGTTTTCCAGATAAATGCCCGGTTCGTTGCTCATGATCATGCCGGGAAGCACATGGGTGTTTGCTCCCCGGGGGCTTATGCTTGCCGGGCCCTCATGGACGCTTAGCATATGGCCTACGCCGTGACCGGTGCCGTGCTTATAGTCAAGCCCTATCGCCTGAATCTCCTTCCGGGCGATCAAGTCCAGGTCTGCGCCGGTTGTTTCCGCATCAAACACCGCCGTGGCAAGGGCTATATGCGCCTTGAGAACCGCCGTATAGCAGCGTTTCATTTCCTCTGTAAGCTCTCCTAAGGCAATGGTTCGGGTTATGTCCGTGGTGCCGTCCTCGTACTGACCTCCGGAGTCCACCAGAAGAAATCCCTCCGGTTTCAACTTCACATTTGTTTCCGGGGTCGCTTCGTAGTGAATAATCGCCCCGTGGGTCCCGTAGCCTGCAATCGTATCAAAGCTAAGGTCATAGGCTCCCTCTTTTTTCCGTTCTTCCCAAAGCCTTTCCGCCGCCGAAATCTCGGTTATTTCCTGCTTTCCTACATTTTCTTTGAGCCAGGAAATGAACCGCATCATCGCCGCTCCGTCCCGCAAATGTGCCTTCCTTGTGCAGGCGATTTCCGTGGGATTTTTTATGGCTTTCATCAGCATAGCAGGATCTTGACGGTTTATACGCTTAACAGCGGCAGGTATCGCCGCCGACAGCCCATAGCTTACGCTGCTCTCGTCCAGCATTATGCTGCCCGCTTCTAGGGCCTTCAGGTCTTCAAATATCGCCCTATACGGTCTTATTTCAATATTCTTGCCGAATAGCTCCGCCGAGCTCTTGCTCTCGTTCAAGAGGTAAACCCGTGCCCGCTCCTGCTCGATCAGCGCAAAGGCGTAAAACACCGGCGTGTGCATAACATCCCCGGCTCGCAGGTTAAAAAGCCAGGCGATCTCTTCGAGGGATGTTATGAGGTGCGAATCCGCCCTTGCCTTTTGGAGTTCGCACCTGAGGCGCGAAAGCCTGGACTCCGGGCTTTCGCCCGTCACCACGCCGGGTAACGCATAAAGTTCCGAGCCCCGAAGCTCCGGCCTTTCCGGCCAAATCTCCCCCACAAGGTCAACTTCATGTTCTATGGTAAATTTCTGTGCAAGTTCTTCTCCCATTTTGGCGGAAACCACCCGTCCGTCAAATCCCACCGTTGCAGTTTTAGGGGGTTGTCCCTCTACACTTAGCAAACCCTCCTTGGGCTGCGCAAAATTCTCAGTCGTTTTCCCAGTCATCTTCTCAGTCGTCTTCCCGGGGCCGAGCCGCTGCGCGAGCCACTCCTCTATCTTAGGAACCCCCGGTTCGCCTTCTCGCATGAGCCGGATTCCGCTTCCGGAAAGCTCCGCCTCTGCCTGAACAAAATACCTGCCGTCCGTCCACAACGCCGCCCCATCTTCGGTCACCACAAGGGTTCCGGCGGAGCCTGTGAAGCCGGATACAAATTCCCTGCATTTAAAATAATCGTTCACATATTCCGAGCCGTGAAAATCCGTGGTGGGAATTATATATGCGTCTATTTTTTTCTCGCCCATAATTTTGCGCAAATCTTCTAATTGTTTTCTCATTTTGTTGCCTCTTTTCCGTGAATTTTTCGGTCTTTCGGTCTTTCAAGTATACCACAAAATGCACGAAAGTTTCAAGAAATGCCATTGTCATTCCATGCAAAACATCATTGCAAATCTCTCCCGTTTTATGATAAACTATACGGGTCAAATTTAAACTTACTTATTCAGAGTTTATTCAGAGCTTATTAAGAAAAGAGAAATAATATATGAATCAAAAGGAAATACGAGAAATCAAAAAACGCATTGATCCGGACAAGGACAGCATAAGCCGCATATACGGCTGCTATGTCAACGCCGCCGGGGAAATCGTAACCGCCCTTGACCTCTCTGTGGGTTTGATGGAACAGGAAGAGGCCGAGCTATATTTTAAATTGCTGAAAAAAAGTCTTTCGGGCACCCTGGGAAAGAATCTCCTTGATATCGAGTTCACCACCGCCCAGGTGGAAAACAGCGATGAGCACCGCCTGTTGCAAGCCCTCCGCACCTCCCACCTTCGGGACGAGGGGCTTCGGGACACCCTTTATCGCCGCATTATCGAATCCCTGAACTTTGGCGATGACAGCTATGTGATTTTGCTTGCATCGGATTCCTATGATGTGCCTTTCAAGGGCAGCGATGACGAAATTTTCGATGAGGGTGCCGGTGATATTTTTGACTACATACTGTGCTGTGTGTGCCCCGTCAAAGATGCCAAGTCCTCTTTGCGCTACTTTGCGGAGGAGCACAATTTCAGAAGTTCCTCCACCGGTCATGTGTTGGGAGCGCCGGAGCTGGGCTTCATGTTTCCGGCTTTTGATGACAGAAGCACCAATATTTACAACGCTCTCTATTACAGCCGCGCACTTTCCGATGTGCATGAGGATTTTATTGCCGGCATTTTTAATGCCCAGAGAGTTCCCATGTCCGCAGGTGCGCAAAAGAATATTTTCAGCAGCGTGCTTTGTGAATCCCTGGGTGATGACTGCAATCTGGAGGTTGTAAAGGCGGTGCATCGGGAAATTAGGGAGCGCCTTCAGCTTCACAAGGAAAGCAGGGATCCGGAAGTTCCGGAAATCGAAATCGAAGATGTTGACGATATTTTAAAGAGCCGCGGAGTGCCCGAGGAAAAGGTCAAAGCCTTTAACGAGGCTTGTCGCATAAAGTTTGGGGACTCATCTTCCCTCAATCCCGCCACTGTGATGGAAACCAAGAAGTTTGAAATGACTACGCCGGAGGTGAAAATTACCATCGATCCCGAATATACCGACTTGATTGAAACAAGGGTCATTGACGGCAGAATCTACCTTGTCATTCCCGCAGATGGAGATATCACCATAAACGGTATCGAAATCACCGCATCTGCCGAGGACTTATCCGAGTAGTCAAAACCCTGCAGGGCAAAAATCCTTGCAGGGTTTTTTATGTATTCTATTTGTAGTTTTACTGACAAATTATCTCAAAAATAAAACTGTGAGAGTCCCCGCAGTTTTTGGT
>CAVJCN010000060.1:0-8063 GCA_963647945.1 Absicoccus sp.
CTGGGATTCGCCTACGAGGCGTAGCCTCGCAGGGCATAAGCTCTCAGGGGGAGGTTTAGCCTATTGCATTAATTTAGGGCCGCAAGGAAAATGATTTTTACTTGTGGTAAAAAATTCCTACATTATATATAATAATATATTAAATAAAAGATGTATGTAAATAAAAGCCCCGCACCGGATTTCCGGAGCGGGGCTTTGGTATGGGTATAGTGCTAATTCCTTTTGCTTATTTTCGCATATTTTCGCATCATTTTACAGACCTGTCTGGATGGTTCTCTCGATGATGTTCTCCTGAATGTTTTCTTCAAGGCTTACGAAGAATGCGGAGTATCCTGCTACACGAACCAGCAAGTTACGGTAGTTTTCAGGATGCTTCTGAGCATCTCTCAAAGTTTCATCGTCAACAACATTGATCTGCATATGGCTGCCTTTCATGCCGAAGTGAGCCTTAAGTATGGTTTCAAGGATGTCGATACCTTTTTCTCCCTCTACGATCTGCGGGTCGAAACGCTGGTTCAGCAGCATTCCTGCCTGGTAGTGGCTCTGGTCGATGGAGTCAAGGGACTTTACAACCGCCGTCGGGCCACAGGTGTCGCAGCCGATCATCGGGGAAGCATTGTCAGCCAGCGGCGTGAAAGCATGTCTGCCATCCGGCGTTGCGGAAATGTTCTTACCAAGCTGTACATTGTAGGACTGAGTTGCACATAATGATGTGAATACTCCTTCTCTGCCGCTGATGAACTTCTTGATTTCGATATCCGCGCTCTCTGCTACGAACTTCGCGAATTTATCGGCATCCGGATTATCGTTGCCGTACTTAGGTGCTTTGTTAATAAGCATCTGACGGAGATTTTCCTTGCCTTCAAAGTCGGTTTCAAGGAGATTCATGAGTTCATCCATTGTGATATAGTGTTTCTTGAATACACATTCTTCGATGGCTGCGAAGGAGTCTGCGATATTTGCAAGACCTGTTACGGCGCTTACTTCCCATCTGTGGTCACAACCCTTATCCTGAAGGAGTTTGCCCTTTTCGATACAGCCCTGAGTGAAAGCGGATGCGATGAGGGTAGGAACCGTATATGCGTGAACGGAAACCAGGCGGTTGAACTTGCCAACGAATCTCTTGAGGAAATATCTAAGCTGTACAAGATATGCGTCCTGAAGCTGTTCAATGGAAGTAAAGGTTCTTACATCGCCGGTCTTAGGCCCGAGCTGCTTGCCGGTTACCGGGTCAACACCATTGTGGAGGGTGATTTCAAATACCTTGATGGTATTGAAGAAGCCCAGCATCGACTGGTAGTCGGATTGTCCCGGAACGATAGGCTCTGTGCATCCGGACGGAACCCAATCTCTTGCCTGTTCAAGGGTGAAGCCCAGATCCATAAGGGCAGGAATACCGTTGTTATCATCGAAGAAAGCAGGGTGACTGCCGCCTTTGAGAGCAACCTTAATCGCAAGTCTAAAGGTTTCTTCGTCAACATTGTCATGGTATCTGAAGGAAACCGGCGGTTCCTTTGTCTGCAAATCTTCCATGCCGTGGAGAATGAGGCGGGTAAGATCGTTACAAGCGTCCGTTCCATCCGGTTTTTGACCGCCGATGGCCATCTGGATGTAGAGAGCGCAGCCCGGATATGCCCCGGATTCATACTCATCTCTAAGGTACCACATTTCTTCGATTCTCAGCTTGAGCTCGTGGATGATATCTCCGATTTCCTGTTCAGGAACTCCTGCTGCCAGGTCTTTTTCGTAGAACGGGTACATGTACTGGTCGAATCTGCCGATAGGGTGAATGTAGCCCATGTTTTCTGTCATAATCGCATCGTGCGTAAGAAGCACAAGCTGTGCCGCCTGCATGAAGTTCTGCGGAGGATTTTCCGGTACAACCCGGCAGTTTTCTGCGATGGTTTCGTACATCTTTTTCTGTGCAGGATCTTTGCAGCCTGCGGCAAGCTCCTCTGCAAGGTCGGCATATCTGTGAGCCAGGGTGATTACGGATTCCATAGCCGTGATCATGCCTTCCCACTTGATTCTCTGGTCTGTATTTTCGATGGTCATGTCATCGTTGAGAGAAGCGATTTTCTCTTTGCACTCATCGATATAGTATCTATATCCCTTCTTAACCAGGTTTTGGTAGTCAGGCGCATGACACATTGTAGAACATTTCTGAATACCTCTGGTGAAAAGGCCGGCATTTACCAGTTCGTGTTCTTCCTCTGTCATGATGGCATTGGTATAGTCACCAAAGGTGTGACCTTTCCAAATCTGCGCGATTTTTCTGAGCTCGTCCTTTTCTCCCGGCATATACTGATACGGGTCGAATTGACGGGTGTCAAAGGTTTCGGTAGCTTCCGGAAGCCAGTCGATCATTTCAGGGAAAATCGGAACCGCATGGGTTCTGGAGGCAAGGCTGCCTACAAGAAGAGAATCTTCTTCGATGTAAATCTTTCTTGTTTCGCAGAAAATCTTGAAGAGCTCGGCTCTTCTGCGAACGAAGGGTTCCATGGACGGAGTCTGATAGTATTTTGTTACGATTCTTGCTCTGTCAAGGCAGATAGTCGGTGTGGTGTTTCTGATTCTGTCCCGAATTTTCTCAATTCTCGGTGATAACATGAGTTGTTCTCCTTTCGATGTTATAGATGTTATAAAAGATATGTCTGTCATTAAAATTCTCTTGCGGGAATCCCATTAATTTATTAAGAAATTCCCGCATAAAATCATTTTACAGACCTTTCTGAATAGTTCTTTCGATAATGTTGTTCTGGATCTCCTCGCTGAGGTCAACGAAGTAAGCGGAGTATCCTGCTACACGAACGAGGATATTTCTGTACTTATCCGGTTCCTTCTGAGCAGCCCGGAGAGTTTCGTTGTCCAAAACATTGATCTGGATATGGTAACCGTTCTGTGCAAAGTGTGCCCGGAATACGGTTTCGATGATATCAAGACCCTTTTCGCCGGCTACAACGGCAGGGTCGAATCTCTGGTTGAGAAGCAGTCCGCTCTGCGGAACCAGTTCATCGCAGCAAGCCAGGGAGTTTACAACTGCGGTTGGGCCGTTTACATCCATGCCGATCATCGGGGAAGCGTTGTCTGCCAGCGCCGTCTGGGAAAGTCTGCCATCAGGTGTCGCGCCGGTTTCCTTACCCATTTCAACATTGTAGGACTGAGTCGCTACGAGGATAGTGAACGGGCCGCCGTGAGCGTCCGGTGTGCGCTTCATTGAAGTTTCCAGGGTATCGATGAGCCAGTAGGAATATTTGTCAACCTGTTCGATGTTGTTGCCGAACTTAGGCGCCTTGTTGATGAGAAGCTGACGCTTGTCTTCGTGACCCTCGAAGTTGGTATCCAGAAGCTCAATGAGCTCTTTCATGGTCAAATAATGCTTATTGAATACACATTCTTCGATAGCAGCCATGGAGTCGATCATGTTTGCGATACCCGCAACGCCGATAGCCGAATAGTGGTGATAGGAACCCTTTTGCTGAAGGAGCTTGCCCTGTTCTACGCAGCCTATCGAGAAGCAGGAGCCTGTGATGGTCGGCAGGGTGAAAGCATGTCCTGCAAGGGTACGGTTTGCCATGATGGTGAACTTGTCAATGAAGAAGTCAAGCTGCTTTCTGTAGGCTTCCATTACATCCTCCATGCAAGTGAAGGTAGTCGGATCGCCTGTTTCGATACCCAGCTTTTCGCCATAGAGAGTATCGTAGCCGTTGTGGAGCATGATGTCCAAAACCTTAAGTGGGTTGAAATATCCCGGATTGCTCTGGAAGTCGGTCTTGCCAAGAACATGAGGCTCGATACATCCGCAGATACCCCAGTTACGGGATTCTTTCAGGGTGAAGCCCAGGCTCAGCAGGTAAGTGATGGCGGTGGTATCGTTATAGAATGCCGGATGTCCGCCGGTATCTCTTGCGGCCTTGATTGCCAGTCTGAAAGTTTCCTCATCCACATTCGGATGATAACGGAAGGAAATGCAAGGCTCGTCTGTTTGCAGGTCAAGCATACAGCGCAGGAATACTCTTGTAAGTTCGTTGCAGGCATCCTTGCCGTTTTCAAGCTGTCCGCCAAGCATGATGTGCATCCAGAGAGGGCAGCCCGGGTCAGCAAGGGATTCGGCATAGCAACGGATATTCCAAACTTCCGCAACCTTCAGCTTAAATTCGTGAATGATCTCTGCGAAATATTCTTCCGGCTTTCCCTCTGCACTTTCCTTTTCAAAGAACGGATACATATACTGGTCGAAACGGCCAAGGGAGTGGTCGCCGCCTGCTGCTTCGAGGGTGATTGCCAGATGGTTCAGCCATACGAATTGTGCAGCTTGAAGGAAGTTCTGCGGCGGATTCTCCGGTACTGTTCTGCAGTTTTCTGCCATAGTAAGGAGTTCCTGTTTTCTCTTAGGATCTTTGCAGGTCTTTGCCTGTTCTTCGGCAAGGTCTGCATAACGGTGGGCGAAAGCGATGATGGCTTCCATAACGATGATCATGGATTCCCAAGCTATGCGCTGCTCCATGTCATATACATCGTGTACAACATGGTTTGCAAGTCTTTCTTTGCAATAATCGATGTACCAGCGATAGCCCCGCTTAATCAAATTGTCATAATCAGGGGAGTGGTTCATTGTAGACTGGTTGGAAACGCCGTGAGAGAAGATTTTGGCATCCAGCATCTTGAGGATATCTTCATCCATCAGACCCTTTGCGAAATCTCCGAAGGATTCGCCTTTCCACTGTTCTACGATTTCTCTAAGTTCTTTCTTCTCTTCTTCGCTGCGGAATACAAGGTGATCCGAAGGGCGCTTGTCGAGAGTATCGAAGTCCTCGTAGAGCCATCTTGCTACATCCGGATGCATAACCGCGTTATTCCAGCTGCCACCCTGATGTCCGGCAATCTGCTCATCTTCGTCAATGAAGATTTTTCTGTTTTCAAGGTAATAACGGAAAGCCTTTGCGCGTCTTAAGATATAGTTATCCATGGACGGATGGCTGTAAAATTCCGTAATTAATCTTGCACGATCAAGGTCGATCGTCGGCTGCGAGTTACGAACTTTGTCGCTTAGTCTTGCAATTCTTTCTGAAATCATAATACTATCTCCTTCTTATTTTTTTTCATATAGAAACATTGTTTTCCATACGGTTTTAATATTTGGTTTGCTGCCCTTACCAAAGATTGAATTTCTTCATCCTCCGGTATCTCTACATCTTTGAGCTTGTAAGGGATACCCAGGGAAGAATACTTTGATTCACCGAAATTGTGATATGGGAGCAATTCGTATTCGTTGATATTCGGTATATCTTTGATAAAATCCGCTGTCTGCCTGATATTTTCTTCGGTATCATTGCAGCCCGGAATGACGGGGGTGCGGATTATGATCGGGATTCCCTTTGCGGCAATCGCCTTTATGTTACTCAGAATCTCTTCATTTCCCACGCCGGTAAGCTCTTTGTGCAGGGCGGTGTCCATATGCTTGATGTCGATGAAGGCATCGTCTATGTAGTCCAAAACCTTTTCAAAGTCCGCAAACTTGCCGTAACCACAGGTTTCTATGGTGGTGTGAAGACGATTTTGTTTGCATTTCTTTGCCGTTTCGTAAAGAAGCTCCGGCTGAGTCAAAGGTTCGCCACCTGAGAAGGTGACTCCGCCGCCTCTGATCTCGTAGAAAAAGCGATCTTTGTTCACCTCCGTAAATATTTCATCGGCTGTCTTTTCTTCGCCAACGGTTTCTTTCGCTTCCGCGTAGCAGACATCGGTACACGCAAAGCAGTTTGTACAAAGCCGGCGATCTATCCTAAGCCCGTCCTCCTGCGGATGGATTGCGTTTTCTTTGCAAGCCTTGACGCAAGCTCCGCAGCCTATGCATTTTCTGGGGAATTCCATGATCTGCATACGATAGGATTGGGACTCGGGGTTTGCACACCAGGGGCAGTGCAAAGGACAGCCCTTGAAAAAAACTATGGTGCGAAGTCCGACTCCGTCATGTATCGAGCATTTTTGAATGTTGAAAATCAAAACAGCTTCCTCCTTCAATTTATTTTGCCAATGTTTGTCTTGCCATTACCTGTTGCAAAACATATGCCAAACCACAAAGATGTTGAATTTTTAACAAAACTGCCGGCAGGGCATTGACCACGGGAAAGGTGCGTGACATTTACGACACACAAACTAAGAAAAAGTGCGACAAAAAAGACACACTAAAAAATGTGAGTCGAAAATGACCCACATCTCTCTTTACGGTTTACGGTTTTTCATTTTGCAGAGGCAAATTGTATTTTTCCAAAAGCCTGTATATGGTTTTTCGGGCGATTCCCAAAAGCTCCGCCGCTTCTTTTTTGTTTCCCCTCGTGATCGAGAGCGCCTCCTGAAGCAGCTTGATATATGCGGCATCGATATCCTCCCGGCAGCGGTCGATTCGCTCTTCCGGGGTGAGGGGGATCTTGACGGAAGAAATGCGGGACGGCGTTTCTGTATTTGCATTTGGACTTTCGCTTGTTTCCTCCGGGGAGGCTCCTCGAGAGGCTTTGGTGCCAAACAAAGCGGTGGTTATAACATCACCGGTTATTTCTTCGCCCTTGTGCAATAAGTCGATGCGGTTTATTACATTCTTCAGCTCTCGGGCATTACCCGGCCAATCGTAGGCCATCAGCTCCGCCTTCGCCTTGTCGGTAAGCTCTTTCTGCCTGTGGGAATTTTGCCTTGCAAAAATCTTGAGGAAATACTCGGCGATCAGAGGAATATCCTCTTTGCGGCTGCGCAGCGGCGGCAGATCCAAGTTGAGCACTTGCAGGCGGTAGTAGAGATCCTGGCGGAAAAGTCCTGCTCGGATCATTTCCGGAAGGTCGCGATTGGTTGCGGCAATAAGCCGGACATCAACGGGAATTTCATTGATACCCCCGACCCTGGTGATCGTCCAGGTTTCTAAAACACGAAGGAGCTTGGACTGGAAGTAGTAGGGAAGCTCACCGATTTCGTCCAGGAAAAGGGTTCCGCCGTTTGCAAGCTCGAATTTTCCCATTTGACCTTTTTTCGATGCACCGGTGAAGGCACCTTCCACATATCCGAAGAGCTCGCTTTCGATGAGCTCGGCAGGAAAGTTTGCGCAGTTCAGGGCAACGAAGGGGCCTCTGCTCCGGGAGCTGTAGTTGTGGATGGATTGAGCAAAGATTTCTTTCCCGACTCCGCTTTCGCCGGTTATCAGCACCGTTCCGCGATTTGTGGCAAAATCCTTGGCAAGTTTTATGCTGTGCTTTATCGAAGGGGAATTGCCGATGACATCATCGAAAACATATTCCGCATTCAGCCCGATATTTTTTTTGAGCTTTTTAATTTCCTGCTGCTGTAAACGGGAAATCTCGATGAAGCCGTTGACATTCTCATTTTTGTCAAATGTTGGAAACATATCGTTAAAAACAATCTGATGGTAATCCTTGTGCACATAGGACTCGATGAGAACAGGCCAGTCAAGAACAGGCTTGCCGGTTTTTAGCACTTCGTACATGCGAAGGGTCGGAGAAGCTGTTTCGATGGTAGTGATATGGGTTCTGCCCAGCTCCATGATTTCCTCCATGGTCAGGCCTATTACCTTTGCGGGGTCGCTGACATGAAAGTTTCTGCAAAAAGTTGAGTTGGCAAATGTAATTCGCCCCTTTGTGTCGCACATCATGATGGAATTGTTGACATAATTCAGGTTGTCCACCAGCTTTGCCAGCTCTGATGCCGACAGACTTTTCTCATAGGCAGGATTCATAAATTCGCCTCCTTTCTTGAAAATAATAAAGTTCCTGACGACAATCTTGACAGTAATCAAGAGTCGGATATAGCCATATAATACCACCGAACAGGGAGAAAAGCAATATTTTGTGAGGCAAACTGGGGCAAACCAAACCAAGCCAATGTGTGACAAACTGCGGTAGACCAAACCAAGCCAAAGGGAAGTTTAAAAACAACCGCTATTTTGCGAATTTTTTGCAAAGCAAAACCCCGCATTCCGGTAACTGCAAGGGAAAGCGGGGTTTCGGGTTTCTTTAACCGATAAATTTAAAGCTACAGACCTCCTTTTTTTCGTATTGTTT
>CAVJCN010000061.1:0-7860 GCA_963647945.1 Absicoccus sp.
CTTCAAGAAATACGAAATATAAAGTGCCGGAGTGCTGAGTACCTTTTTTTCCATGAGAAACAAGGTAATAAGCAGGCGGCCTATGCGACCGTTTCCGTCCAAAAATGGATGTATGGTTTCAAACTGGTAGTGAATCAGCGCGGCGCGCACCAGATTGTCCAAATTATCATCTGCATTTATATATTTCTCCAAGTCGGACATCGCCTCCTTCATATCCTCCGGAGCGGGTGGAATATAGCGGGCATTTTGCAGGGTGCTTCCCTGCCCTCCTATCCAGTTTTGCGAATATCGAAATTCTCCGGGATTCTTTTCCTGCCCTCGAACGCCCTCCATAAGGACAGCGTGTGTTTCTCTGATTAAACGGTTGCAAAGAGGAAGCTCGCTTAGCCTCTTGATAGCAAATTCTGTCGCTTTGATGTAGTTAACCACATCAGCCACATTGCGGTTTGTGTTGGCTTCAAGCATCGGATCAAGCACATCTTCTAAAGTCGCTTGGGTTCCCTCGATTTGAGAGGACATAAGGGCTTCCTTGCGGACATACATAGACACAAACAAGTTCATGTTCGGAATACGCACCGCCATGCTTTCCAAAACCGCAAGGCGTGAATTTGCCTGAACCAAAAGTTCAAGAATGTCATCGGTGATTTCTATAGGCGGGGTTGGCGGCAGCGGACTGGGCGCAAAAGACTGATATGCCATTTCTCCCGACAAGTTTGTTTTTAAATGTCCGGCGCGATTACCCATTGTCTTATACTCCTTTCTCGAAACTGAAATACTGCCCAAATTATATCGCTCTTATTTCAATTTGTCAAGCGAACTTGAAATAAGGGCTAAAAATTGCTCATCTTATTTCAACTTAAGCCTCTAAAATGAAATAAGGCGCATCCCTAAAGGAAAAGGTCTTCGTCCCTAATGATTCCCTCCGCCACGATATTGGTAGACCCGGTAAGAAAAATATCCTTTATCCGGCTGCTTTCGGGATCTTTTACGGCGGTGACAGTCAGTTTTCCTCCGGGCACGCTTACATCCACTGCCTTTCCCGTTACCAGATTTTTTTCCGCAAGCACGGAAACAACGCTTCCCACACCGGTGCCGCATGCCATGGTAAAATTCTCTACCCCTCGCTCATATGTAAGCACTGTGAGAGCGTCATCTCCTGTTATCTCGTAAAAATTTACATTGGTACCCTTTGGAAATTTTTCGCTATATCGGAGCTGCTTTCCCAATTTCCCTAATTTTTCCAATTCCCACAATTTTCGCAATTTTTCTCTTTCCATGGCGGAAAGCCCCGGAATTTCCATCACTATATGCGGCAGCCCCGGGTTTCCCAGTTCAACATATGAGTATGTCAGCTCTTTTCCCTTGATAAATATCTTCTCATCCATGTTGATTTTGCTGATGGGGTTCAGCTTTATCCGATACATTCTTTCGTCAATTCTTTCACCGATTACCGTGCCTGCGGCGGTTTCAATGCGCTGGGTAGTCCCGGCAAGTCCTTTTTCATAGCCGTATCTTGCTATGCATCTGGCTCCGTTGCCGCACATTTCCCCAATACTTCCGTCTGCATTGTAAAAGCGCATCTTGTAGTCGCCCCCTGCCGTAGGTTCATCCACCGCCATGAGCCCGTCTGCGCCTATCGAAAGCCGTCTTGTGCATATTCTCTTTGCCAAAGCCCCGAGTTTGGCAACAGGCAGTTTCTCCTGCATATTATTTATTATGATGAAGTCGTTGCCGGCTCCCTGCATCTTTGTGAATTTCATTTGCCTGTTCCTCCTCTGCATTACTCAGGCTAAAATCTCGGGTCGTAAAATTCCCCTGCCGCACGGAAAATTACCTGTCGCATTTCCATATATTCCTTCATGTTTGCACATTTATATGTAACGGTCATAGGCCCTTTCCTTACGATTCCTCTGACCCTTTCCGCCCCCTCTGCCATAACGGTCTGTTGGAATGTGATCTCCATGGTAATTTTCTCCGGAATCTTTGCACAGCTCACGGCTTTCGCATTTTCCGCGGCCCTCTTTGCTTTTGCATAAATCAAATCCAGCCCGGCTTTCCTCGGCAGGCACTTTGCGGAATATCTCCCCTGGGCGTACTTCACCACCGCGATCTCCGCCTCCTGGCAAAATGCCTTCGCTTCCCTCCCTAAAGCATCGTCCCCCGATGCCATGATAAAGGGAACTCCCTGCTCCGCGGCATAAAGGGCATTGATCCCCACTTCGCCGTATGGGGTGTCATTCACTTTCAGCTCCCTTACGAGATGCTGATCATATGTGTGGTCAAGCACTGCGTTCTGGGTTCCGAACATGGCATGGTGCCCCAGCAGAATGAGCCCGTCATAGCTTGAGTCAATGCTTTGAACCATGGAATCCGGTCGGCAATCTCCCCTGATTAGAAATGCCCTTTCGTCCAAAAGATCCACACGGATATTTTGTGCAATTTCATGGGAGTCGCATACCAAAACCTCATCTGCTCCTGCATCGAACAGCCCTCTGACCGCCGCGTTAACTTCTTCCGTCATCAAAACTCTGGCAGCCTCGTAGCCGGATTCTCCCGGGATTATTTCTCCCGGGGAAACGACTCCGTTCGTGCCTTCCAAATCTGCTGATATAAAAAATTTCATTTTCTGTCCTTTCCTTTATACCTTCCCTTTTACACTTTTCCTTTGGCCTTTTCCTTTGGCATCTTTCCTCTGGCCTTTTCCCTTTGCATTTTCTCTTTCAAAGACAGATCATGCTGCTTCCTTCGCATTTTTCTTAAGGTAAACCTGCGGCTCCCTCGGCAGCTTGAAAAGCGGGATAAATCTGTCCAGTCCCGTCAAGGTCAATAATAACATGGAAATCACCGCGACCCAAGCCATATAATTGTGGAATATCAATCCGCTTACGGTTATCTGTGCAAGAGGATATACCGCCGCAGCCATTCCGATGTAGAATACGATGTAGCAATGCCAGGGAATAAGCTGTGAGCCGTACACTCCCATGGCATCGGAAAGAGTTGCGTTTCGCAGTTTCAGCGTATACATATCTTCTTCCCCTGCCGCTACATTTTCTTCCGTAATGTCCTTGATGATCGGGCCGCAGGTTACAATTTGCGCCATTTCATCGGAAAGACAGGCATTGCCGATAAGGCAGAACAGTCCGTTGTAGAATGTAAGCTGGCGAACATTTTTTGAAAGTTTCACGATGAGTTTGGAAATAGGCTCGAAGGCATGGATACTTGCCATAACCCCGCCGAAGGCGGATACCCACATCATAACCTGCATAGCCCAGGAACCCGCCTCTGCAAAGCCGCTTAGAACGATTTCTATGAAATCCATGCAGGTGCCTACAATTCCGGCAGCTCCGCCCAGGAGCGCCGCCAAAAGGATGCCGGAGGTGATGCAGATAAATGTGTTAATGCCCATTACCGCCATGGCGACAACCAGTATGAGAGGAATTATCATGTAATACGGAACTCCGGATTCAACCTGATGCAAAAGCTCCACGGCAACCGGTTTTTCCGCTTCGATTGCCGCCCAGATTTCATCGGAAAGAGATGATATAACCCCGGCGGCATCTACGGTTTCTGTGCTCAGCCCCTCTGCGCTTCCTACGATGAAGGTGATAATTCCCGCAATGATCAGGCAGGCAAGCGACCATACCCCCTGATGTCTGATCCTGTCTAAGATTTCTACCCCTTGCAGGCCGGAGGATACGATCGTGGTATCTGAAATCAAGCCGATATTGTCCCCGAAACAGGCCCCGCCGGCGCAGGCGGCAACCGTCAGCATAAGATCGCCGGACACGATATGGTTAAGCCACAGGAAAATGGGAACACAAGCTGCAAATGTGCCCCAGGATGTGCCTGTTGCAACGGATAGAACAGCCGTTACGGCAAGAGCGACAACGGCAACGGAGCGGGCGTTTACCCCCATTGCAAGTGCCATATTCACAGCCGCCGCGCCTACTCCCGTGGACATGAAAACATTCGCCATGGCATAAGCGAAAAGCAAAATGAACATTGCCATTACGACTTCTTTTACATTTTCAACCGCGGCGCTTAAGCTGTCTTTGAATTTAACCCTTTCCGTTATCATTGCAATTATGAATGCGGCAATCAATGCCGCCGGTGCTGCCACAAGAATGTCAAAGCCCTTGATCATCATCCCTGCCAATACGGTGATAGGAATGAATTTTGCAATACTTTTTACAATATTCATAGGTAACCTCCTCTTAGAAATAGAGATAATCGCGTATGCTTAGGGCTTTGGAAAATCAATTATTTAATTTAATATTGCAGCCATTTCGGTATTTCCTGGTTTGCGGTCATATGTTCATAGCTCTGTCTTTTTACAATAATCGCGCTTTTGCCATCTCTCACAAGCACAACCGCCGGTATAGGGCAATTGTTGTAATTGCTTGCCATGGAAAATCCATAAGCGCCGGTTGAAAAAATTGCGAATATATCGCCTCTTTCCGCTTTATCCGTAATCGGGCATTCCTTTATCAGGATATCCCCGGACTCGCAAGCCTTACCGCATATGGCAGCTCGGTCGTTTCGGGGCTCCGCCGCTTTGTTTGCAACCACACCCTCATAGAGCGCCCCGTAAAGCGCCGGTCTGATGTTGTCCGGCATACCGCCGTCCACAGCGATATATTTTCTTACCCCGCTGATTTCTTTGATATTTCCGATGGTGTAAAGACTTATTCCCGCCTCGGCAACAATGCTCCTTCCCGGTTCAAATACCACAGCCGGCATTTCGATTTGCAATTCAGCGAACTTTGAGGAAATTTTTTCCATCATAGGCTCTATGTAACAGGAATAAGGTTTTGGCTGCTCATCGGTGTATTTAACGCCGAAGCCGCCTCCAAGATTCAGCTCCTTCGTATCATATCCGAATCTTCTCTTAAGTTCTTCCACAAGCCCCAACATTACATCCAATGATTTAAGATATGCATCATTATCAAGAATTTGTGACCCGATGTGGAAATGTAGCCCCAGAAAATTTATATATTCGGATTTAATGGCGCTTTCAGCCAAAGGAAAAAGCACTCCTTCATCAAGGGGAACGCCGAACTTTGAATCACGCTTTCCTGTTACGATGAAGTCATGAGTGCTTGCCGCTATGCCGGGGGTAATCCTCAGCAAAATATTTGCAATCTTGTTTTTTTCTTTGCAAATTTCTTCAATTTGTTCAAAATCCTGCCGGCTGTCTACGATAAACCTTCCGATTCCATAGTCCAAGGCAGCCGCGATTTCGCTCCCCAGCTTGTTGTTGCCGTTGAACTCGATTCTTTCGGCAGGGAATCCGGCTTTCTTTGCGGTGTAAAGCTCTCCACCTGAAACAATGTCAATGCAAAGCCCCTCTTCCTCACAGATTTTGCACATTGCGGTGGTGCAAAAGGCCTTACAGGCATATGCGATTCTTGTATTCGGGTATTTGTCGAGAAAAGATTCCCTGAGCTCTGCTATTTTCTCCCTGATTCCCCTTTCCGATATCACATAAAGGGGAGTTCCGTAGCGTTTTGCCAGCCCTACTGTGCTGCATCCGTCAAAATACAATTCGTTATTTCTTATTTCTTTCAACAAAGCTCTCTCCTCCGCATTCTGAATTATATTACAATAGCATTATATTATTTATATTATATTTTATATTGCGTCGATGTTTTCCTGCGTAATGTCGCTGTAGTCAATGGTGATTTTAGCCGCCGAGCCGTAGGTGTCGCGAGCGAGTTTGTCATAGGCGGTTTTGTCAACGGGTTCGACTGCCTTGGTCACATCCTCGTACAGGTAGTATACGGTGCCTGTGCTGCTTGTGTCAATTTCATCCGGGTAAGCGTTTCCCTCGAAGTCCTGTGGGTAAAGCTCCTTGTTCCAAGCATCGATATAATACTGCTGAACATATGAATCCTTTGACTCATCATACTTATAAAGGGTATAGGGCCAGAAATCCCCTGCAAGTCCCTGGTTGTGAGAAGCCCCTGCCGTCACATAGCCGTTATCGTAAAATTCCACCGCCGGAAACTCGGTAAATTCTTCTTTCAAGCTGTCCGAGTCCTCCTCGTACTCAAAGATATAGAAAACTTCGCCGACTGCCGGCGCATTGCTGAAATTGATAATCAGCTCATCGTTGCCGTCGCCGTCGATGTCGGTAATAGCAAACTTGTTATCCGTCCAGATCGAACCTGCGGAATCTTCTGTTTCCGCGCCCCCATAAACCTGCTCTCCGTTTGGAAATACCCGGTTATCCAGCATATTCTGCATGGCTTCCTTGTACTTCTCATGGGCAGCGGTCTGATTCGCCTGCGTAGTCTGATTGTTCGGCTCGCTGCTGTTTTCGCTGTTTCCGGTGCCGTTTCCGCAGGCGGCAAGAGCCGTCAGAAGCGCAAAGGCTGTGGCAAGCGCAAAGGCTTTTTTGATGATGTTTTTTCTTCTCATTTTCATTTCCCCCTTGATAAAACATTTTATAAATAAATTTCAAAGAAATTCCGCGGAAAACCTTTGGGTTCTCCGTTTTTTCTTGAAATTATTTTTTAATTTTGAATTTGGCTCTCTTACGATTTCGCCGCTGGGTGGCTGCCTGCTGCTGTTTTCCTGCTGCGGGCTTCGGTTGGTATGCCCCGCTACGGCTAGGCTGAGAAGCATATTCCCGTCTTTGATGTGCTTCCTGTGTTTCCTGCGGGGCAGGCTGAGGCTCCGGTTTTGGCTGTGGCTCCGAGTTTGGGCTCTGAGGCTCCTGCTTCGGCTGCTGCCCTGTCGCCGGGCGCTGAGGCTCTGTTTTTTGCTGCCGAGGTTCTGCTTCCGGTGAAATAACTCTCCATGTTACGAGCTTGTTGAGTTTATCCTGCATGAAAATCGGAGCAAGAATCGAGATGAAAATTTCAAACAGCACACACATTACCGTAATTTCCCCCTGAATGCCGCTATAGTATGAAATTTTGTCGATTCGCTTGCAGCTTGCGTAGACCCAGTAAATGCTGTAGAACGGCACAAACAGACAGAGCAAAAGCTGGCAAAGACCGCTTCGCTTTGGCTCTCCGTGGGTGCGGTTCAAAAATTCCGTGGTTCTGTAAACCCAAATCAGCCACCATATTCCGAAGGTGAATATAAGAAGCAATATATGCTTTACCATGTCGCAATAGCCCTCAGGATGCTGCGGTGGCGCTGAATAGTAGCGAGTTTCCGGGTTTCGGCCAAAGCCTGTGTTCTCGGTCTTTGAGAAGTTTTCAAGCAGCTGCGGGTTAGCCAGTATTAAGCCGGTCGCAGCAGTCGCGATTATTTCAAGCAATATCCGCACGAATCCCCATCCCGCAAATGCACTGTAGCCGCCGTACCAATTGTATCTGTATATGACATTCAGCAGGCTTGTAAGTATATTGGCAATCAATATAAGCGCCGGCGTAATAAACCAGATATTTTTTATTGCCTGCTTCTGCATAGAAAATGCCGCCACTGCCGCAATCACCGCAAACACGGCATATGCAATTACTTTCAGAAGATTCGGCAGCATCCCGAAAAATGTGAAATGCAGCTCAAAATAGTTATTTTTCCACACCCAATATGTGCCGGTGCCGAAGCCTGCCAAAAAACTGATCAGCTTCGACAGCAAAAGGGCGCAGGTTCCCGCAAAGATGACGATATCTAAGTTTTTTTCTTGCTTTTTGCAACAGTCTTTCTCATCGCCATAGTTGTAGCCATAGTTTTGGTTTTCTCTTTGCAATCCCATAAGCAAAAGGCACACCGCTATGGCGGCATATCCCGCCATGCCTAATAAGTCGCTTGGAATATACCTTACGCCGCCGTAGCCATCTGCGATGTATATGATTTGAGCCGCAATATAGTCCATCTGCAAGATTGCAAGCATCAGCAGCACCGCCG
>CAVJCN010000062.1:0-2404 GCA_963647945.1 Absicoccus sp.
CACATACACTCCTCAAAGAAGCTGACGACCGTGCTGTTTTCGGACATATACCGTGTCCGCGCCGCCGTAATGCTCTCCGGCTCGGAAAAGCGATAGCCGCTGCGGATGACCGTTTGCAGCGCCTGTACAGCCTTGTATACGATGCCACTGCGCTCTGCGTACATTTTGTCGAGCAGCTGCTTGTCCTGTCTGTCCTTCGGAATAACATTCGGGCAGCGCACTACCATAATGCGGTCGTATACCCACTGACCGTTATCTCCGCCGAACTTTGGCAGACGGTTCATGCAGAACCAGAGCAGACCGTTGTAGGTGAACTCAAATGCCTGCTCTCCCTTGAACTCGGCGTACAGGCTGTCTCCGCCCGTGATCTTCTTGAAGGTCTTAAGCTCGTCCACGGACAGAAAGCTCATATCCGAGGAACCGGCAAGCCGTGTGCCGTAGATCGCGCCGGTGCCGAAACGGGCTTCAATCTCTTTCAGGTCGATGCCTATAAAGTTGCCCTTGCCGAGCAGCCGCTCCACGAGGCTCTTGAGCTGGGATTTGCCCGTGTCACCATCGCCTACGAGGAACAGCGACTTTTTCAGCCGCCAACCCTTGATGTTGGAGATGCAAACGCCCATAAACTCCAGCAGCAGTTGTTCGACCGCTTTGTCCCCGTTTGTGAGTGTGCGCATATACGCATCAAACACAGGCGTCGGCTCCGGCTTGCCCGTCCAGTCGCATGGGATCTGAATCGTGGAATACACGGTCGGCGTGTGTGGAATCAGGACAGTGTCCGTTTCGGTGACTCGGAGCAGACCGTTCTTGAAATTGACCAGACCCTCGTCGGCATCAAGTGCCTCCTGACTTACATAGTTGAGGTCGGTGGTGATGTGCTGCAAGGCTTCTGCGACCTTGCTCATCTTGACCAGCTCCTCGTCATAGTCGGCGATGTATTGTTTGATGACGCCCATGAGCATATCGTTTGAATACAGCCGGTAGCAGCCGTTTTCGTAGACATATTTCAGCAGACCCTGCTTGCCGTTGTCTCTGACGAGGATGTATTCCAGATGCTCACGGACATATTTCGCCAGCAGCGGTGCCACGATGTACGGCTCTCCGGTCATTTCATTGAAGCGGATAAAATACGGGTGCTCCATCTTGGATTTGTGGAAGGTGCCGTGACAGGCTTCGATGCCTTTCTCGATGGTAGCCGTGCGGTAATCCTCGCGCTCCCACTTTTCCCGGTACAGAGCGGAGGAACGGAACACCCGGTCGATCATCTCTGGGTCTGTACCGGTACGAAATGCAATCATGGCGCACAGCGCACAGTCAGCCTCGGACTGGGATCCGTAGTCGGAGAAATCCCCGTCGCAGTATAGCTTGCGGAATTTCTCACCGTTTTTCTGCTTCAGCAGATTGGCTGCGATATCGAACAGCTCACGGTCGTCACCGTCGCGCTTTTCGCTGTATTTGACCTTCTGCTTTCTGCGCATATCCTTATCCAGCGTAACGAGCAGTGCGTCCGTGCACTCTTTCAGCGGAACATCCCGTATCACATTGCCCGTATAAACGGCAAAGCGATTTGTGATGCCGCCACAGTACAGCTCCGTGCCGTTGTGCGGATTTTTCATATAGAACGCCTTATCCAGCCGCAGCTTTCCGTCTTTGTCAAGGCAGGTCGGCACTCGGCCGATATTGCATTTTCCGTAGATATGGATACCGCCGCCGCTGACCGAATACTCGGCATAGGAATTGAACCGTTCAAGCATCAGCTTCACAAACGGGTCTGTAAGCCCCCTGTGGTCAATATCCAGAAAGAAGTACCCCTGCGGTATCTTGAATCCGACACCGTTATAGCCGCGCTCCTCGGCGGCTTTGACAGCCTCAGCGTATGTCACCCATGTGTGCGCATACTCGCTGCTCGTGCCGGTCGCAGTGCCGCTTGCCGAGATCGGCACCTTCGTGCGCTTGCCCTTGCGGGTCTCGTAATTCCAGCAGAGCCATATCTTTTGTGATTTCAGCTCGTCCATGTGCATTTCACCGTCACCCCCTCTCTGCGTTAATTTCACGGTGCTCACTCCTGCTTGTTTGAAGTGATGACCAGCCACTCCCGAAAGGCGTCAACGGGAATGAGGATTCTCGTACCGATACGGATGGACGGAAAGCCCTCCGATTTTACAAGCTCATATGCCTTCGGCAGGGATATGCCCAGCTGCGAGGACAGCTCCTGCACACTCATGGTCGTTTTCTCCATATATCTAACCTCCGTTTCTGTAAGTTTTGGCGTAAAAATACCGCCTCGTTTCCGAGAGCGGCTCTTGCGGCTAATTCAGCACAATTGGAGCTTTTCCGTTTGTCCTGATCTGCTGGACTGCGTTGTAAGCGGTAAGATCTTTCACACCGCAGTCGTTTCGCTTGTCGA
>CAVJCN010000062.1:2414-7842 GCA_963647945.1 Absicoccus sp.
GCGGCGGTTTTCACGCTGCCGTTTTCTGTTTTTCAATTCCGTTGCCTCCTTCTGAAAAAAATATAGACTGCTCCCGCAGGTGCGGGAAACAGCCTGTTCGGTTGACATCCGCGAGCAAGAAGTGCATTTCTCACTCTTCTCACTCACATTATATAACTTTGCGTTATCCAAGTCAATAGCAAAGCGAAAACTTTTTCGCAAAATTTTATACAGTTGTAGAACTCCGTAGAATATATTCTCACAAAGCCCTTGACATCGCTCACTTTCGGTAATACAATATAAGAGAAATCTAAGACGGAGTGTGAGAACTATGTTCCCTGAACGGCTGAAAGACCTTAGAAAAGAAAAAGGAATGACACAGATCGAGCTTGCGACAGCACTTGGCGTGTCCAGTGGCACCGTTGCCATGTGGGAAACCGGAAAACGCAAGCCCAGCTTTGAAATGTTTGAAAAACTGACGGAGGTTTTTGATAAACGGATCGATTATATTCTCGGCACATCTGACGATCCGACTCCGGCAAAGATGAACGATATGGAAGTCGCACAGCTCGGAAACTGGGCAATGCAGGAGGAGTACGAGGATGTGATGCGTAAATATTCTCTGCTCGACGATTTCGGTCAGAAGACGATAGCCGCCGTTCTGCGCATGGAATTTGCCCGCTGTCAGGAGCAGGGAACACTGAAAAGCGGGAAAAGCGTGTCTGTTTCCGTAAAAGTGCGAGATTTGCCGGATGAGAATTTTACCGCGAATACAACGGAGGGCGAATAATGGCTAACAAACTGGAGCTGACATGGTACGGCAAGGACGAGCCGATTCGGGTAGAGCCGCGCCTGCTGATTGAAAATACAGAGCTTTCCAACACCGCCGCCGACCCGGAGACGCAGAATATGCTGATCCATGGGGATAACCTGCTGGCACTGAAAGCACTGGAGAGCAAATTCGCCGGACAGGTGAAGTGTATCTATATTGATCCACCGTACAATACCGGCTCGGCGTTTGAACATTACGATGATAATCTGGAACATAGCCAATGGCTGAATCTGATGCGTCCACGCTTAGAAGTCCTGCGTAGTTTGCTTACAGAAGACGGAAGTATCTGGATTAGCATTGACGATAGTGAAATGCCTTATCTTCGGGTTCTCTGCGATGAGATTTTTGGAAGAAATAACTTCTCTACAACAATCATTTGGGAGAAAAGAAAGACTCGAGAAAACCGCCGTGCATTTTCCTTTAAGCACGATTACATTATTGTGTATGCGCGGGATAAAGCTATTTTCGAAAATGAACGTAATTCCGTTCCATTAACCCAGGAAGTTCTAAGCCGCTATAAAAATCCTGATAACGATTCAAGAGGAACGTGGCAATCCGTTTCGATAAATGCACAAGCTGGTCATGCGACCCCGTCGCAGTTCTATATGATCACTACTCCTTCAGGTAAACAATTATCTCCACCGCCTGGAAGGTGCTGGCTATACACAAGAGAACGATTAAATGAGTTGATTGCGGATAATCGGATATATTTTGGAGCTGATGGCAGTCATGCACCCAGATTAAAAAAATTTCTTTCGGAATCAAAGGATTCGGGGCTAACTCCTGAAACGATTTGGTACGCGGATGATGTTGGGACAAACGATACCTCAAAAAAAGAAGTTTTAGCACTGTTTGAAGATGGTGATATTTTCGACACTCCTAAACCAGAGCCGCTAATCCAGCGTATCATCCACATTGCCTCCAATCACGGCGATTTGGTTCTCGATTCCTTCCTCGGTTCCGGTACTACCGCTGCCGTCGCACAGAAAATGGGGCGGCGCTGGATCGGCGTGGAAATGGGCAATCACGCCTACACCCACTGCAAGGTGCGCATGGACAAGGTCGTTGCCGGAGAGGATCCCGGCGGCATCACCAAGGCGCAGAGCTGGCAGGGCGGCGGAGGGTACCGCTTCTATGAGGTCGCACCTACGCTCATCAACAAAGATTCATTTGACGAATATGTCATCAACGAGGACTATGACGCCAATATGCTGGCGGCAGCGGTGGCTCTGCATGAGGGCTTCCGCTATCAGCCGGACAGCGACCTGTTCTGGAAACAGTCCGTGGGCAATGAGAACAGCTATCTGTTCGTCACGACCCGCCACCTAAACAGCACCTATCTGGACTCCATCAAGGACAGCATGGAGGAGGGCGAGTATCTCGTCATTGCCTGCCGCTCCTTTGACAGTGGCCTGGACAAGGCCTACGGCAATATCGCCGTCAAGAAAATTCCGCAAATGCTGCTGGAGCGCTGCGAGTTCGGCAAGACGGACTATAACCTGAACATCGTCCACCCGCCAGTGTATGACGACTGTGAGGAGGATTCGTATGAGTAATGCTTTTCCGCTCTATACGACCGACTATATCAGCGGCGTTATGTCGCTGCGCAAGCCGCAGACGCAGTCTCTGAAAATTCTGGAGGAGATCACCGATGCCGTGCAGCTGCGCAAGGGCATGAACCTGAAAGCCGCCCTCGGCGCTGTCCGCGCCATGTATCCGACCTGCTCCGATTTTGAGCGGGACTTCATGTCCCTGACTTTCGCTCTGGCGACCGGCGTCGGCAAGACCCGTCTGATGGGTGCGTTTATTGCTTATCTGCATACGCAGCACGGAATCCGCAATTTCTTTGTGGTCGCACCGAACACCACCATTTTCGAGAAGCTCAAGCGGGACTTGAGCGACAGCAGCAGCGCAAAGTATGTGTTTAAGGGTCTCGGCTGCTTTTCCGCACCGCCGCAGATCATTACGGATGACGATTACCGCGAAAAAACGCTCTCCCTGTTTGAATCCGATATTCACATCTTCGTGTATAACATCGACAAATTCAACAAAGAGGGCGCGAATATGAAGCGCGTCAACGAGCGCATCGGCGACTCGTTTTATAATGCGCTGTCCGAGCTGAATGATCTTGTGCTGATTATGGATGAGTCACACCATTACCGTGCAGAGCGCGGCGCACAGGCGCTCAACGAGCTGCATCCGCTGCTGGGCTTGGAGCTGACGGCAACGCCGCTTGTGACAAAGGGCAGCAAGCAGGTGCCGTTCAAGAATGTGGTATATGAGTACCCGCTGTCCAAGGCGATCGAGGACGGATATACCCGCACACCCTTTGCCGTGACCCGCTCGGACATTGATTTCTATAATTTCGGTGATGAACAGCTGGATAAAATGATGCTGCTGGACGGCATTGCTTGCCACGAGAGCACAAAGCGTAAGCTGGAGGTCTATGCAGCCAATCACGGCAAGCCCGTTGTGAAGCCCTTTATGCTCGTGGTCTGCAAGGACACCGACCATGCCGCATGGGTGGAGCAGTTCGTAAAGTCGGATGAGTTCCGCGACGGCGCATACCGCAACAAAACGATTGTAGTTCATTCCAAGCAGAAGGGCGCGGAAAGCGAGGTCAATACCCGTCTGCTGTTGGAAGTAGAAAGCCCGGAAAACACGGTGGAGATCGTCGTCCATGTGAATATGCTCAAAGAGGGCTGGGATGTCAACAACCTCTATACCATTGTTCCGCTGCGCACTGCGGCCTCCAAGATTCTGCGTGAGCAGATGGTCGGCAGAGGTCTGCGCCTGCCCTACGGAGAGCGCACCGGCGACCGGGATGTGGATGCCGTGATGCTGACCGCCCACGACAAATTCAACGATATTCTGGCGGAGGCACAGCGTGGTGACTCCATTTTCAAGGCCGGAAATATCATCAAGGCGGAGGAGCTGAAACCGGAAGAGGTAGCCTATACGCAGCTTTCAATCGAAACGGACGCCGATACTGCGCTGGAGGATGCCTATGCCCACACAAAGATAGAAAAAACGGATGCGGCAGATTCCCTGCTGAAAAAAGCAGAGGAGATCATCACATCCGAGGTCGCACAGCAGGTTCAGCATACGCCGACCCATACCGCCTCGCCGGAGAAAGTGGTCGAGGCTGTCCGGCAGCAGCTTTCGGAAGACCGGGACTTGGGCGAGGTGTTCCACGACAATGAAGAGCCGCTCACGGCATGGCTGCGTTACAAGACCGAGGAAACGCACAGGACGGTCATAAGCAAGTTCATCCCGATTCCCGCCATTAAGGTCACAGACGCAGGCGTTGAAGAATATGTCTTTGTGGACTTCGACCTTGATATGGCAGACTTTACCCATGCGCCCATCAAAAATGAGCTGCTTGTTCAGAATTTGGAGGACCTTTCCGACCGGCAGCGCATCAAGGGTGACGCCATTGACTTTGAGGGCTATAATCCGAAGAAGGTCATATTGGAGCAGCTGCGCGCGAAGCCGGAAATCGACTACGAAAAATGTTCAAAGCTGCTGTTCAAGCTGATCACGCAGGTCTGCGACCACTATGAGGAGCTCTACGGCGGCAACGGAATGCGAAACATCATCATGATGTACAAGCGGGATATCGGAAAAAAGATATATACGCAGATGCTCCGTCATTTCTATTGTGAGAACGGCTTCCTGCGTGAAGAGGTAGTCGGGACACGGCAGTACAATTTGCAGCAGTCCTACAGCTTCCTTGAGCGTGTAAATCTTTTCTCCGCTTATACGGAGAATATCCAATCGGTGCTGTTTGACGGCATCAAGAAAGGCGTATTCAGCGCAGCAAAGTTTGACAGTCAGCCGGAGCTGGTGCTTGCGCGGGTTTTGGAGGTGGATGCCGATGTGCTTAACTGGCTTCGCCCCGCACCGCGGGAATTCAATATCACCTATAATCACGGGCGTAAATATGAGCCGGACTTCGTAGTCGAAACCGCTGATACCGTGTATCTCGTTGAGGTCAAGGGTGAGGACAAGCTGAACGACCCGGATGTCATTGCCAAGAAGAAGCGTGGTGTCCGGTACTGCGAGGTTGCCTCTCGCTGGGGAAAGGCCAACGGATATAAGCGGTGGAGGTATCTGTTTATCCCGTCCAAGCAGGTCATGCCAAGCTCGTCGTTTATGCAGTTGGCAAAACGGTTTGAGGAAACCAAATAAATCGGAACAGCCCACACGGAGATTTTGCACTCTGTGTGGGCTGTTTACTGTTTATATAGATTCTGCGACTTTTCGCACACGGTCAATCCCGTAGAGGACATTCAGCTTTGAACCATTGTCCCAATCAACGAGCAGAGAGCCGGTTGAGTCGATGCCTGTCACGGTTCCAAGCGTCCCTCGCGGCGGAGCATACTCGTCCTCCATTTGCAACAGCTCCACACGACACCCGGTCGGGAACCGTTCACGCAGACTGTTCAGGTTTTTCTCACTGAGCATTGGGCGCACCGCCTTTCCACGCAGAGCAGCCTGTGAGATTTTGGAGCAGAATCTTTCGTGCTGTTTTGTACTCCTCACCGATAAATCCAAGGCGCAGGAGAAAGCAGCGAAATGCATATTTCTCGTTTTCCACTGTCCTTGCCATGGGGC
>CAVJCN010000063.1:0-7777 GCA_963647945.1 Absicoccus sp.
TTACAAAAGTCCTGAAAATAAAATTATTCATGGGCGATCGCCTCTCCAATGGCCTTTACCAACTGATCCGAGCAGGAAGTGTTCCTGAATCCGCAAGTAATTCCTTCCAGTTTTTCTTTGATATCCTCATATTTCATGCCCTTTACGAGGGTGGAAATTGCCTTCAAATTTCCGTTGCAGCCCCCGATGAATTCCACATTTTTCACAACATCTCCGTCCATGTCCAGCAAAATCATGCGAGAACAGGTTCCGGTTGTCCGATATTCGTATTTCATCTAAAAATTCTCCTTTCAAACTTTCGATAGCTAAGGTATAATTGTTTTGCAATAGATTTAAGTATAACACGAATCACGCAAAAAGGGTATATAAAAGGACATATAAATGAACGAAAATAACATTTTTATCAAGACAATCGAAGAAAAATACGAAAAATTCAGCGATTATTATACGATCATGAACAGCGACTTTCTCAGCATCGAGGAGCAAAGCACCCTTTCGGGCTTCATGCGGACCCACGCAAGAGATGGCGTGTATTTTTATGGCGGCTACGGCGAAGCGGAGCGCAGGATGGCAGTCTTTCTGCCGGACTATACCGAGGCGGCGGATAAAATTGCTTCGATGCCCAAAGAGTTGGAAGATCGGGAAAAATCCGCCGAGATAAGCCGGATTCTCACCGAATATTTTGAAGAAAACGAGGATTCCTGCCCCATTTCGGTGCTGGAAATTTCCGTTTCCCCTGCTGAGCGCAAGGTTCTCAGCCATAGGGACTATCTGGGTGCCTTGATGGGAGAGGGCATCAAACGGGAAAAAGTCGGCGACATTCTCGTTTCAGAAAATGGCGCAAAAATCATCGTCGCAACTGAGCTTTGCGACTATCTTGTACAAAATTTCGGCAAAGTGGGTTCGGTAAGCATCCATGCTAAGAAAGTGCCAATTTCTGCTCTAAAAACCGTAGAAATCAAAACTACTTGCCTAAAATTCACCGTATCATCACCGAGAATTGATAATATACTTGTAGGAATATTCGGAATCTCCCGAAAAGACGCACAAAGCTATATTTCCCGCGGAAAGGTCTTCGTTTCGGGGCGCGAAATTTCAAAGCCCGACATGAGCCTGCGGGGCGGAGAAAAAATCGTTTTGCGCGGCATGGGAAAAGCAATTTATCAAGGAGTTTCAGGCTCATCAAAAAAAGGAAAGCTCTATATCACCGCAGAAAAATACATTTAGCCACTCCCCCACTCTTATTTGCTGAGAGACAAGACAGGAGGACAAGATCATGGACAAGAAAGAACTGCCAAGAATCGCCGGAAAACTTCGCTCGAAGTATCTTGAAATGCCCGAAGAAATTTACAAGGCAAAGGGTCTTGTTATCATGGGCAAACGAATAAAATCCGTGATTTTCACCACGGACATCGCAATAATCAGGAGTTGTAACGCGGACGCAGTTCTGGCGGTGTACCCCTTCACGCCCCAGCAGGTAATTTCCCAGTCCATAATTAATGTGGCTCCCATGCCTGTGTTCGTAGGGGTAGGCGGCGGAATTACCAACGGAATGCGCTCTGCGATCATTGCAAAGGACGCGGAGGGTGACGGCGCATGGGGAGTTGTTGTGAACGCTCCCATGACCAACGAAAACATTGCAATGATAGATAGGGCTATCGACATTCCGATTATCGCCACCGTCATAAACGAGAACGCGGATATCAAGGCGCGCCTTGAGGCGGGAGTTTCGATTTTAAATGTTTCCGCGGCTTCCCGAACCCCGGAAGTTGTTCGGGCGATCCGCAGGGATTTTCCTGCCGTCCCTATCATTGCCACCGGAGGGCCCACTGCCGAAAGCATTCTCAAAACCATTGAAGCCGGAGCAAATTGCATAAGCTACACCCCGCCGTCCACCGCTGAAATTTTTGCGGACATCATGGAAAGCTACCGCGCACAAGAGGATGCGGAGCATCAGGTGGTGGAGGAACAGATTACGATACTTGACGCGCTGGAAAGCGTATAGCGTATAATATATAAGGACTGCTATGGGGCAGTCCTTTTTAATTTAAACACAATTTCGTTCTCAGCCTCATCATCAGCCGGATCGAGATAAATCGTGTAACTTGTGTATTCCACGCACTTGCGGACTTTTCGGGCGCTTCCGCTTCCGTTCCCCGTCTTTAAAAATTCTTCAAGGTTATGCCTGTTGCCGCTTCCAAGAATATCGAACCGAAAGCTTTCCGCGTATTTTTCCTTTTGCACTCCGACGCACAGGAGCGTATCTATCATGCTTCGATTTTCCGAGCCCTTTACTGCGGCACCCGTTATCCCGTATCTCCATCCCTTTGCAACGATTTCCCCGGAATTGTAAATCGGCTGTCCCTCTGAGTCAAGCATAATATATTCTTTCCGCTCGTATGCCATATAGGCTAAGGATTCTCCCCCTTTGTCAGTTATATCGGAAATCTCCCAGCCTTCCCGGGGTGACGCACTTATTTCAAGGATTCTGCCCTGTCCCTCGTCACTTATCAAAGCGCAGGCTCGTGGCAAAAATGCTTCATATCTTTCGCTTTTACTGCCGTCTGCACTTCCGTCTTTGCTTTCATTTTTGCTTTCGCCATTGCTTTCGTTCTTGCTTTCGTTTTTGATGACAAAGTCAAGGGGCTTGGTTTCAGGCTCAAAGCCCACCGCCTTTTCGAGGAGATAGCTTATGGGATTTATTCCGGCCGTTTCCGCATCAGGCAATGCCCCATCCTCGGCCTCAATCACGATGTTAAGTCCCATTTCCAGCCGCACTCCCGCGAAGCCCGACACTTCGTTTCCGCTTTTTTCATCTGCCAGTGTGAAATTTGCCTCGATGTCCCGGTGCCCGAGATATTTTTTCAATGCCACCCTTGTGACCTGTCTTTCCTCATCGGCAATTATGACGGTTCCCGCCTCGCTGAAGTCAAAAATGTCTTCCCCGATGTTTTCCACAAATCTTCCGCCGGAGCCCTCCCCCACATAGCCCGAGGAGTTAAGCCCAAAGGCCCAAAGGGCGTAGGATTGGCTTTTCAGGGCAGTGCCCTTTGGATGGACTATGTAAAAGGCATTTTCCTCATCCCCGGGAGCAAGGGACATGTTGATATTCTTCGTCAGCGGCTCCCCTTCCTCATCTCCTGCCCCCAGCAGCAGCTCCGAATTACTCAGCCCTCCCGTGCTGTTGAATTTTTCTCCGGAAACATTCTCGCCGCAAGGTATCACATTTCCGTCGTGTTCCGTCAGAAAGTTTTCTTCTTCATAATTTTCGTCAAGAACCCAGAAAAATTTCGTTTTTTTCGTATCATCCTCTCCTGCGTAGTTGTACTGAGTAAGCTCCCCATCGAAGGCGATTCCGACCCTCGATGCGCCCTCAAAGTCCCTTGATATTTTAATTTGCCATATATAATATTGGGCGTTTCCGATTTTTACGGTTCCCTTTTCCGATATGTCAGCCTCCAGCATATCTCCCGTTTCTTTCCGATAAAAATCCAGCAGCGGCAATGTAAGTCTGTTTGCCTTGTTTCGGTTCAGCACATAAAATGTCATATCCCGGCTTTCGTCAAGGAAAATCTGCGCCGGAGTTTCGGAAGAAGTGTCCTCCGTAAATTCCGACTCCAGGGGTTTATATGTATTTCCCGATTCTTTCGTGCATATTATACAATTGCTGTCCGAGGGGAATACATAGTCGTTAACAACGGTCGGGTAATATAAGATGTCAAAGAGCAAAATCCCAAGTACGAGCATCGCCGCACCGATAGTTCCCGCCACAAATTTGCGCTTTCTGAGCCGTTTTGCCTTTTGCTCCGAAAGGGCCGCCCGGGACAGGTCTGAAATCAGCGTTTCGACATCCTGATAGCGATATGCGGGATTCATTTCCGTGCATTTTGCGATAATCTCCGCAAGATCGCCCTTTGCGTACTGCTGCACCGCAGGATGCACCCCCGTCAATAATATATTAAGCAAAATTCCCACCGCAAAAATGTCGGTTCGTGCGTCCGAGCGTTTCAGTCCGAACTGCTCTGGAGCCGCATAAACGGCAGTCCCCAGCAGCCTTGTGTCGCTGGTTTTTTCGGGGATAAGCCGCATCGCCGCATCAAGGTCAATCAAATAAATTTTACCCTCCGCCGTCAGCATCACATGCTCCGGCTTAATATCTCTGTGGATTATCCCCCTTGCGTGGAGGCTTGAAAGGGTTCTGCAAATTACAAGAATCAGCTCTCTTGCCCTTGCTTCTTCCATTCTTTCGCCGCCGTCAACCATTTCCTGTAGCGAAATACCGTCAATGTATTCCTCTTCCACGCAAAAATACCCTTCTACGAAACGGCAGGCAAATACCTTTGGTATCCCCGGAATATCCGCGCCCTCAAGCATTTTATAGGCAACCGGTTCGCAATCATAAATGCGCAGCACAAAAACAGTGCCGTCCTCTCCGGAAACCTTGAAGACCGCGCTGCTTCCTTTGTCACTGAGTTTTGTAATGGGCTGTACTTTCAGCGCTTTTAGTATTTCGGAATGATCCAACTCATGCCCTTTCCACAAAAAATCCTCACAAAAAATGCTATAAAATAGCAGTTATTTAGCACAATGCATAGCACTTTTTGTTTCATGCGTGATACACTACGATATAGATGCTGTTTGCATAGTCACAGTATGTATGATAAAATTATTTTAACATAAAGGAGCCAAAAATGCCAAAGAAAAGCACGACCAATCTCGAAAACGAACTAAAAAGTTGCGCTAACCTGGAGGATTTTCTGAATCAAAACCAGAGCGAACTTTCCAACGCCCCTTTGGCTGAACATATACAAAACCTGATCGCCTCGAAGTCCATGACAAGAGCTGACGTGGTAAAGGCTTGCAACTTGAACGAAATCTACGCTTATCAGATTATTTCCGGCGCCCGCAGGCCGTCTCGAGACAAGCTGCTGTGCCTGTGCATTGCCATGAAAGCCTCGCTGGAGGAAACACAGGAGCTTTTGTATCACGGCGGGTTTGCGCCGCTGTATGTACGCAGTCAGCGTGACAGCATTATCATCTTCGGAATCTCTCACGGCGAACCGATTTTGCAGGTGAACAGTAACCTCTATGACCACGGAGAAGCGCTCCTTGAATGATTTTGAATATCCTTTTCGCTCGCGCACGGGCGATTTTTTCTTATAATATGTGCATTTAAAAAACAGCAGAACGGCTTATGATTGACATAAGCCGTTCCTGCTGTCTTTTTTATTTGCGCCGCGGCGGGCAGCACCACAGGCGACGAAGTACATGAGTACCGCAGAACGCCGCAGCTGACACCGCGGTGGGCGAAAAAGACAAGTCTAGCGTGTGCGGCAGGCGTACTTGCACTGGGCAAGTTCGGTTTTGGTAACCGGCGCGCCTTGCGCGTCATATACCATTACCCGGGCTTTGTAGTAATATTTCGTGCCTTTTTTGCCTGTGGTGTTGGTATAGGTCTTACCGGTTCCTTCAAGCTTCGCCTTGTAGCTTGCTGCCTTCTTGGTGCTTCTGTAGAATTTGTATTTTACAGTGTAGCCAAGGTCTTCGATTGCCTTGACTTCGTCTTCGCTAACAGTGAGGTTTACCTTTATGTAGCCCTTTGCGGTCTTTGCGGAGCGAGCTTTAAGGCTGAGGGCTTTTACCAGCTTCTCTACCTTTGCGGTCTGCTCTGCAATCACCTTATCGGCTTCTTCCTCAGACACTATCGCGTAGCTTGAAAAATGTCCGGTCTTGAAGGTGAATGTGCCGTCTGCGTTCTTCTGCCCGCCTACCTTGTGGTAAGTGCTGTGGGCGTCGATATATACGCATACTACGGGCTTTGCCGCAAGAGCTGTGTTCAGCTTAACGGTTACGCTTACATTGCCGCCCTTGAAGTCGGAAATGTTTCCGCTGGAAGTTACCAGCTTAAGGTCTACCTGAACTTTATTTTCGTTCTGAGCAACCGTTTCCACCTCTAGCTTAACCTCGCCTGCGGCTCCTGCGGCTTCCGCCACCGCTTTAACCGCTTCTTTGTCCAGCTTTATCTCCGCTGCGTCGGCTTTGATGGTTACCGCTGCTTCCGTTTTATTTGCGATATCGGAAACCGTGGTCGCAGGGAGCGTAACTTCAGTCCTGGTTCCTGCGGCGGTTTCGGTCACTGTCTTTGCTGTCGCCGCATCCACAACCACCTCTGCGGATTTGTTTTCAACGGCTTTTTCCACGAGTCTATCAGCCGTGGCGGTGTCAACCTTTGCGGCTACGGTCTTTGTGCCGTCAGCTGTGGTGGTAGTGGTATTTTTCACGGTTGCAGTTGTAGTTGCGGAGGTGTCCGTAGTTTTGTCCTCGGCTTTGTTTGTTACGGTGTCCGTTGACGGGATCACTGCGGATCCACCGGAGCCGCTGCCACCGCCGGAGCTGCCGCCGTCCGTATTTGCCGGTTTATATATAACCGCGTAATTGGAGAAATGCCCCGTGGTGAACACGATGCCTTTTCCTCCAACATAAGTTGTTTCAACTTCCATAGGGTAAACCTTGCCGTTATCTCCCTCTTCAAAATAAACAACTTTGTAATCTTTCAGCGCAGTCCCTGATGCAAGTTTACTCATCGGAATCGTAATGTTATAAAGTCCCTGTCTGTCGGTTGATGTCTGGTCTTTCGCAGTCATTTCGTAAACATTAAGCAGCGAAAATTCGTCAAAGTCGAGGGCTTTCAGGAATTTTTCTATTTGCGTCCTGTTTACATTTTGCATATCCGCAAGGGTCGCGTCCATCGAAAAGGCACTCCCGTTGTTTGTTGCGCCGATGTCATTTCCTATGTCAGCCTTTTTTATGTGGAAAACTATTTCATTTCGCTTAGTATCTTCATTATCCGGGTCGAAATAAACGGTGTACACGGTGTATGCGGTTCTCAGCTCAACGCTGTATCCGGCTTCAGCAATCTTATCTTTGGTGAGGAACTCTACCAGATTGTCTATGTTGGTTCCCCCAAGCTCCGAGTGCTGCAAGCTTTTCATGTAATCAGGCACATATGCCGCCACACAGTGACCAACATCTATAAGAGTTCTGTTCTCACCGTTGTCGGCACTGCTGCGTGCGCCTCCATGCCATCCCAAATTAGAAATCGTTGTTGCATCATATATCGGGTTGCCGTCCTTGTCCAACAGCGCATACAGGAATCTTCTTTCAGATGTAAATCCCAGTTGAGTTCCCTCATTATTCGTAATCTTCTCAACAACATATCCCGGTTCCAAATCCACACAGAAGGAAGTAAGTATGCCTGTTCCTTCGTCGCTGACATTTGCGCAGGCCTCTCTGTAAAAGGCCTTGTAGATTCCGTCCGCCTGCTTTTCAAAGCTGAGCTTTTCGGCCACATCCCCGTATCCTACGGCATTGCTTGCCTTGTTGTAGTCGTTATCGATTGTTGCCGCATTTTCGTCAGCACCTCTCATTACAACATCCATTCCCTTTTGCAGGTAAACAGAAGCGTAGCCTTCCACTTTTACTTCGTCACTATTTTCACTTTTGGTCAGATAAAATACGCTGTCCATAAAGTTTGCGCCGAAGTTCGCACCGTAGGAATCTTTCAGCGTTGCCTTTGTTATGGTCATCTTTTCACCGTCGATAGTCACTGTTCCGACATTTCGAGTATAGTTATAGATTTCCTCGTTCAAAATCTGTCGGAAATAGCCTCCGGTGTGGTATCCTCTCCCTATTCCGCTTCCTTCAATGGCATATGCGCTTTCCACAGCCGATTCATCGTGCAAGGTTGTTCCCACAGGGTGCAAAATATATATTGTGT